>DASZJY010000214.1:0-3885 GCA_035947635.1 Acidimicrobiales bacterium
GTGGCTCCACGACGTCCTCGCCCAAGTCGTCGGCGAGGGCGTCGACGGCTACGCCCGCCACGACGTGGGCGGCGGGGAGCGGGTCAACGTGGAGTTCGTCTCCGCCAATCCAACCGGTCCGCTGCACGTCGGTGCCGGGCGGTGGGCGGCGTACGGGGACTCCCTGTGCCGGCTGCTCGAGCGCTGTGGCTGGGCGGTTCACCGGGAGTACTACGTCAACGACCGCGGCAACCAGATGACGCTGTTCGTCGAGTCGCTGGCCGCCCGCAAGGCCGGCCTCCCTGTGCCCGAGGGCGGCTACCAGGGCGGGTACGTCTCGGACTGGGCGGCGGAGATGCCCGAGGGCGTCGACGTGGCGGCGTGGGGCTACCAGCGGGTCACCCGCGACCTGGCCGACACGTTGGCGGCGATCGGCGTCCGGTTCGACACCTGGTTCAGCGAGCGCTCCCTGGTGTCCTCGGGGGCTCTCGAGGCGACGCTCGCCGACCTGCGGACCGCTGGTGCCCTCTACGAAGCCGACGGCGCCACCTGGTTGCGGGCCACCGACCACGGCGACCGCCAGGACCACGTGCTCGTCAAGTCCGACGGTGAGCCGACCTACCTCCTCTCCGACATCGCCTACCACCGCGACAAGTTCGCCCGGGGCTTCGACCACCTCGTCGACATCTGGGGCGCCGACCACCACGGGCACGTTGCCCGCGTCAGGGCGGGGATCGCCGCGCTCGGCCACGACCCCCGGCACCTCGAGATCATCCTCGGGCAGCTCGTGACGCTGGAGCGGGGCGGCGAGGTGGTTCGCATGGGCAGGCGGACCGGCGAGTTCGTCGAGCTGGCCGACGTGCTGGCCGAGGTCGGGCCCGACGTCGCCCGGCTGATCTTCCTGCTCCAGTCGGTCGACACCCGCCAAACGTTCGACATCGAGGTCGTTCGCCGCCAGTCGATGGACAACCCCGTGTACTACGTGCAGTACGCCCACGCCCGCATCGCGTCCATCGGGCGGGTCGCGACGGAGCGGGGAGTGGAGCGCCGCCCGCTGGCCGACACCGACCTCTCGCTCCTCGTCCATCCCCGCGAGCTCGACCTGCTCCGCAGCCTGGACGAGCTGTCCGAGGTGGTGCTGTCGGCGTGCCTCACCCGTGCCCCTCACAAGGTCACCACGTGGGTCCTCGACCTGGCCGGGCGGTTCCATGGCTTCTACCACGACTGCTCCGTGCTGGGCCCCGAGAACGGCCTGGCGCTCACCGACGCCAGGCTCTGGCTGGTCGAGGCCACGCGCGTCGGGCTGGCGGTCGCCTTGGAATTGCTCGGGGTCACCGCCCCAGAGGCAATGTGACCGAGCACGCCCTCCCGGCGGAGCTGCTGCCGCTCACGGCCCGGGTCGACGCCGGTGGGCGCCTGTCGGTGGGCGGGGTCGACGTCTGCGAACTGGCCGACGAGCACGGGACGCCGTTGTTCGTGTACGACGAGGAGCACCTCCGAGCCCGGTGCCGGGAGGCGGTGGCGGCGTTCGGGGTGGGCGTCGCCTACGCCAGCAAGGCCTTCCTCTGCCGCGCCATGGCCCGGCTTGCGTTCGAGGAGGGGATGCACCTCGACGTGGCGACGGGAGGGGAGCTGCACGTGGCCCTCGCCGCCGGCGTCCCTCCTTCCCACCTCAAGCTGCACGGCAACAACAAGGCGGTCGACGAGCTGCGGCGGGCGCGCCAGCTCGGCGTCCGCCTCGTCGTCGACTCCGCCGACGAGCTCGACCGTCTCGACCGGCTGCACGACGAGGACGGCCTCGTGGCCTCCGCCTTCGTGCGGGTGACCCCGGGCGTGGAGGCCCACACCCACGAGTACGTGATGACAGGCCAGGTCGACTCCAAGTTCGGGTTCGGCCTCGCCAGCGGCGACGCCGCCCGGGCGGTCGAGCGCGTCACCGCCTCGCCGGCGGCCGAGCTCGTGGGGCTCCACGTCCACATCGGCAGTCAGATCTTCCTCGCCCGGTCGTTCGAGAAGGCGGTCGACGTCATCGCCGACTTCGTGCGGCCGCTCGGTGTGCCCGAGCTGTGCATGGGGGGCGGGCTCGGTGTCGCCTACGTGGAAGGGGAGGAGGCGCCGTCTATCACCGAGTGGGCGTCGGTGCTGCACGACGCTTGCCGGGCGGCCGGCATCACCGCCCACGTCACCGCCGAGCCGGGACGAGCCATCGCCGCCGCCGCCGGGATGACTCTCTACCGGGTGGGCACGGTGAAGGACCTTCCCGGCGTCCGCACCTACGTCTCCGTCGACGGAGGCATGAGCGACAACCCCCGCCCCGTGCTCTATGGCAGCGGCTACGAGGCGTTCCTGCCCCGGGCGACGACCGCCGAGCGGCCCCGCCTGGTCACCGTCGTCGGCAAGCACTGCGAGTCGGGCGACGTCGTCGTGCGTGAGGCCCGGGTGCCCGGCGACCTCGCCGTCGGCGACGTGCTCTGCACGCCCGTCACCGGCGCGTACGGCCACTCGATGGCCTCGAACTACAACAAGGTCCCCCGCCCCGCGGTGCTCTTCGTGCGCGACGGCCGGGCGCGCGTGGTGGTGCGCCGGGAGAGCCTCGACGACCTGCTACGACTCGACGAGTAGCGGGGCCTCGACCAGCCGCACCACCCGGGCGGCGTCGAGCAACACCGACGGGAGGACCTCCTCGAGGTGCAGGCGGGCGATGCTGACCGGGTCGGCCGCCGGGTAGAGCGGCTCTCCTTCACCGAAGGAGAGGTCGAAGGGAAGGGTGCACGAATCGCCGGCGGCGGCAGCCCCGACCACCCCGGCGCCGAGGTGACCGACGAGGTCGACGACCACCGCTGCCACTTCGGCGCGGGACCGGCACGTGAGAAGCCGGCGGGTGCCCAAGTAGGCAGCCCGCAGGGCGTCGGCGGAGGTGGGCGTGCGGGGCGCCAGCCGGACCTCGTTCTCGGCCTCGCTGCGGTGCTCGGCCTCGAGCTCGGCCGGCGACTTGATCTCGGCTCGCACCAGCCGCCACTCCGGCAGGTCGAGCTGCCCGACGGCCTGTCGCCATCGCGAGAGGGCGGTGACCAGCGCCGCCTCGGGACTCGTGGCGGGCACGACCATCTGGACGGCGTAGCGATCAAGCGACCAAAGCCCGGTGGCGGCGTGCTCGCACAGGAACATGAGCAGCCGCTCGAGCTGCCCCGTGTCGATGGCCCCCGCGTCCTCCTCGAGCTCGGCCTCGACGAGTACGACCCAGTCATCCGTCATGGCGCTCGGAGCCTCACGGCGATCCCGCACGCGGCAAGGGCCGGGTGCGGGTCGAAAGACGTTGCGCCGCCGTCGTCGCCCGGCGGCGCCGGTTCCCGCCACGGCCGGTGGCGTCCGCGGTGTCGTGGGGCACCGCCGACGTCGCTAACGGCTCCCAGGACGGCAGGAGAGGAGACCATGGCTCCACCCAGGCAGAGGGCGACACCGGCGAGGAGCGCCAGGTCACCAAGGCTGATCACGGCACCGAGGGGGCGTACGGGGATCACGTCACCCAGCCAGTCGACGGGCGTCCGCCTCGTGTCGACGACGTGCTTGAAGAGGTGACCGTCGGCCACGTCGTACCCGGAGGGAAAACCCGCCCGTTCCATGGCGCCGGCCGAGACGGGCATGCCCCGATGAGAGCCGATGGCCAGGCTGTTCATGAGCCACCCGAGAGCGAGGAGGGTGACGCCCGCCCGCACGACTGGCCGTTGCCACCCGGCGTTGAGGACGAGCCACCCCGCGACGAGGACGTAGCTGAACGCCACGAGGGGAAACCGGGCGGAACGGGGAGCCAGCCCGGCCCCCGCCTGCAAGGCGAGGGCCAGGCCTGCGAAGACGGGCGCCCGGAGCTCTAGCTGCCCCAGGCGCCCGACCCGCCCGCCCCGGGCG
>DASZJY010000215.1:0-4102 GCA_035947635.1 Acidimicrobiales bacterium
GGCGCCGACGTCGCTCTTCGACACCACGTAGTCCACCGCCTCGTCGGCGCCAGCAAGCCGGCGCCCGACATCTTCGAGGTCGCCCTCGAGAAGCTGGAGCTCGACCCCGACCGCACCCTCGTCGTGGGGGACACCGTCTGGGACCTCGATGCCGCCGGCAAGCTGGGCCTGGAGGTCGTCTGCGTCCTCACCGGCGGCCACCAGCGTGAGGAGCTCGAGAAGCGCGGGGCCCTCGCGGTGTACGAGGACGTAGCCGAGCTCCTGGAGCACTTCGACGAGAGCCCGCTGGGCAAGCTGCTGAACGGCGACTGACCCCGCCCTCGCGCCATCGCCTCGTGGAGGGGCGTCTTTCTTCGGCCTGGGCCTGACAGGACGCCCGACGCGACAACGCCGGGCTGCGGAAACCGCACCGGGCGTCGTCAGAAAGCTATCGATGCGACGGGCTCAGTCGGGCTCGACCTTCTCGTCGTCGCCCCTGTACCGGGCGCCGTGAGGTGTTCGGCCGCGTAGGCGTGGAGGGTGTAGTGGATGCGGCGGTCGTTCCACTCCTGGCGGTCGAGGCGGTAGCCGGGCTCCACCTTGGGCCGGTTGACCCATCGACTGGATGGCGGTGTAGCCGATGGTCAGGTCGATCATGATGATGATGCTGCCGAGCGACTTGGCGCACTCCGCCCGCTCGTACGTCTCCTCCATGGCGCCGGCAGTCAGTTCATGTAGCTGCCCTTGACCTCGCCGGTCCTCTCCATGGCCACGCCGCACCGCGTCCTCGACGTGGAGGAAGCGGTCACGCCAGCGCATGAACGGCTGGCTGTTGATGCTCTCGTCGTCCTTGGTGGAGGCGAGTCCGCCCCTGAGCGCGTCGTACACCACCCGGCCGTAGTTCCGGGCCGAGAGGCCCAGCGTGGGCTTCACGGTGGCGCCGAGGTTTACTTGTCCAGGATCGATTCCCAAGGAGGCATAACCTTTCGGTTAGCACTGACCCAACTCCGCGCCTTCGTCGCCGTGGCACCACTGGGTCCGTGCGGGCCGCCGCCGAGCGCCTGTTCGTGAGCCAGCCGGCCGTCTCCGCCGCCGTCGCCGCCATCCACAAGGAGCTGGAGGTGGCCCTCGTCACCCGCCAGGCGCGGGGGCTGCAGCTCACGCCGTCGGAGGACGTCTTCGCCGGGTACGCCCGCCAGCTCCTCGGCCTGCTCGACGAGGCCAAGGAAGCCACCGTCGGCCAGGGCCACCCCGAGCGAGGCCGGGTCCGGCGGGCCGCCGTCACCAGCGCGGGCGAGCACGCCCTCCCCCGCCTGCTGGCGTCGTTCCGGTCGCGCTTTGCCGAGACCGAGGTCTCCTCGAGGTTGGCAACCGGGCGAGCGTCTGGGACCTCCTCGAGCGACGGCGAGGTCGACCTCGCCGTCGGCGGGCGCCCGCCCGGGAGCGGTCGGTTCACCACGCTCGCCACCCGACCCAACGTGCTGGTGCTGGTCGCCGCCGACCCCGCCGACCCCGCCCCCGACGGCTGCCGCGACGTCTCGCTGGAGCGGCTGCGCCGCCAGGTCCTGTTGCTGCACGAGGCCGGTTCGGGCACCCGCAGCACGGCGGAGGAGCTGCTCGACGAGCTCGGGATCTCGCCTCGAGCCCTGACCCTCGGCTCCAACGGAGTCATCCGCGAGTCGGTGCTCGTGGGCCTGGACATCACCCTCATCTCACGTGACGCGGGATCCCGTGAGCTCGACGAACGCGCCCTCGAGGAGTGGCGCTGTCCGGCGGCCGGGACCGCCCCCGACGGCGGACGGGAGAGCATCGTGCCCCGTCAGCGGGCCTGGCACCTGGTGGCACGGGCGGGTGACGAGCTCCCTCCCACCGCAAGGCTGTTCCTCACCCACATCGCTGATCCCGACGCCGCTCTGGGCGGCCGCTTCCAACTCGTCGACGGCAGCTGAGCGCGCCACTTTTTCGCTGAACGTCTGCCGACTAACGTCTCACTTGCGCACGAGGACGTAGACGAGGAGGACGGGATCGCATGAGCGCCGACGATCTGAAGGCCACCGCTCAGGCCATGGTGGCACCCGGCCAGGGGGTCCTGGCCGCCGACGAGAGCACGGGCACGATCACCAAACGCTTCGAGAAGCTCGGCATCGAGTCCACCGAGGAGACCCGCCGCGACTACCGGGAGATGCTGCTCACCGCCCCGGACATCGGCAAGTACATCAGCGGCGTCATCCTCTACGACGAGACGATCCGCCAGAAGTCGACCGACGGCAAGCCGTTCCCGGAGATGATCCGCGACAACGACATCATCCCCGGCATCAAGGTCGACACCGGGGCCAAGCCCCTGGCCTTGACCGAGGAGGAGAAGGTCACCGAGGGCCTCGACGGACTGCGCGAGCGCATCGCCGGGTACGTCGAGATGGGCGCCCGGTTCGCCAAGTGGCGGGCCGTCATCACCATCGGCGAGGGCATCCCCAGCATGTACTGCATCCGCACCAACGCCCACGCCCTCGCCCGCTACGCCGCCCTGTGCCAGGAGGGCGGGCTGGTGCCCATCGTCGAGCCCGAGACCCTGATCGACGGCGACCACACCATCGAGCGGTGCTACGACGTCACCGACGTCACCCTGCACGAGGTGTTCGCGGAGCTGCACCAGCAGCGGGTGGACTTCGAGGGAATGATCCTCAAGCCCAACATGGTCATCTCGGGCAAGGACTGCCCCGAGCAGGCCAGCGCGGAGCAGGTCGCGGAGATGACGATCCGCTGCCTGAAGCGCAACGTGCCCGCCGCCGTCCCCGGCGTCGCCTTCCTCTCCGGCGGCCAGTCGCCCGAGCAGGCCACCGCCAACCTCAACGCCATGAACCAGGTCGGCGACGTGCCATGGCGCCTCACCTACTCCTACGCCCGGGCACTCCAGCAGGTGGCCATGGACGCCTGGAAGGGCGACAAGTCCAACATGGACGCGGGCCGGGCCGCCATCGCCGCCCGGGCCAAGCTCGTCAGCCTGGCCAGCAAGGGCGAGTACTCCGAGGACATGGAGAAGGAAGCGGCCTAGGAGCGCGCGCTGCCGGTCGTGGGTACCACCACCTCGACGGTGGTCCCGCGGCCCGGCCACGACGCGACCCGCAGGCGGGCGCCGATGAGCTCGGCCCGCTCGCGCATGCCCACCATCCCGTAGGACGGGCCGGTGTCGGGGCCGGCGGGGCCGTCGAGGGCGATCCCCTTCCCGTCGTCGTCGACGGCCAGGCGCACGCCGCCGGCGACGGGCAGGAGCGACACGCGCACACGTGACGCCTGGGCGTGCTTGACGACGTTCTGCAACGCCTCCTGGGCGATGCGGTAGAGCGCGACCTCGACGTGGGGCGGCAGGCGCTCCGGCGCCACCTCCACCTCCACCTGCAGGCCGACGAGCGAACGGGCCAGGCTCTCGAGGCCGGGGCCGAGACCCAAGTCGTCGAGCACCGAGGGGCGCAGGCCCATGATGGCGGTGCGCGTCTCCTCCAGGGCGGCGGTGGTGAGCCCCTTGGCCGTCTCCAGCTCACGGCGCAGCTGGTCGGCGTCGTCGGTGGCGTCTTCGGCGGCCAGGAGGTGGTACCACAGGCTCACCAGCCGCTGGCTGATCCCGTCGTGGATCTCACCGGCCAGGCGGCGGCGCTCGAGCTCCTGGGCCTCGACGGTGCGGGCAGCGAACCGCTCGAGCTCCTCCTCCCGCTCGGCCAGCCGGTGGTAGAGGCGGGCCTTCTCGATGGTGCCCGCCACCAGGTTGGCGACGTCGGTGAGGAGGGCGAGGTCGGCGGGCCCGTAGGTGCGCTGCGCCCGGGAGTGGACGTTGAGGACGCCGACCACCCGGCCGTGCACGAGCATCGGTACCGAGACCAGCGAGCTGAACTCCTCCCCCTTCAGGGCGGGGATGTAGCGGTAGCGCCTGTCCACCCACTTGTCAGGGACGATGGCGGGCTCGCCGTGGCGCGCCACCCATCCGGCCACGCCCTCCCCGATGGCCAGCTCGACGGTGCCCACGACCTCGTCGAAGGGCGGCGTGGCCCCCGCCAGCACCACCCGCTGGCGCTCCTCGTCGACGAGGTGGACGAAGCACACGTCGGAGCCGGTGGCCTCCGTGACGAGA
>DASZJY010000216.1:0-6552 GCA_035947635.1 Acidimicrobiales bacterium
CTCGTGGGCCCCGAGGTGGTCGACGCCATGGTCGACGCCTGGTGCGGCTCCCCCCCGGGAGCGCCGCTCGCCCGTAGGCTCCTCACCGCCCTCCGCGCCGGACAGGACGCGGGCGGCGACCCCCGCGGGAAGCAGGCCGCCGCCCTGCTGGTGGTGTCGCCCGGGGGCGGCTACGGCGGCCTGTCCGACGTCGCCGTCGACCTGCGGAGCGACGACTCCCCCGAGCCGATCGACGAGCTCGACCGGATGCTCGACCTCCACGAGCTCTACTTCGGCAGCACGCCCGAGGAAGAGCTCCTGCCGCTCGACGAGCCCCTCACCGACGAGCTGCGGCCGCTTCTCGACCGCGCCGGCTACGCCTCGGGCGACGTCTCCCGCGACCTGTACCACTGGATGGGCAGGGAGAACTTCGAGGAGCGGTGGCACGAGGGCAAGGTCGACCCCGTGGTGCTCGACCAGCTGCGCGGCGCAGCCGGCTGACCGCCGCCCCGCGCTACGGCCGGTCGGCAGCCCCCGGCTGCGGACGGGCCACACGTAGTCGGCGTCGGCGGGCGCGTCGGGGAAGCGGGCGGCGTACCACGCCGGGTCCTTGCGGAGCAGGGCGGCCCGGTGGCTGCGGTGCACAGCCTGGTCCCCCAGCCAGGGGGGGAAGCCCACCGTCGCGAGCCAGCTCGTCCTGGCTGCGGGGCTCGGCGATGCCGAGCGCGGCCAGCTCGGTGCGGATCTTCGGGTCGCACGTGTCGGGGCGCCCGCGTCGGGACCAGGCCCGGCAGACGGCCAGCCCGTAGGCGCCCAGGGCCTCTTCGTAGCCGGCCCACATGAGGACGGCCGGGTGCGACTGCCAGCCATACCGCTCCCGCGTCAGCGCCCGCAGGATCTGGAGGACCTCCACCCGCTGCTTCCCCAGCCGGCGGTCGTCCAGCACGGTGGCGGTGAGCTCGAACTCGGGGAACGGGAGGAACGTCTGCATCAGAGGACGTGGCCGTGGGCTCCCGCGCCTAAACCCGCCAGCGACCAGGGCGAAGCTGGGGCACGGGGAACGGGGTTCCCGGCGGCTGACGACGAGCAAAGCCAGGGCTCACCCCTAACCGGATGAGCTTCAAGGGAGAAGGGGCTCCCTCGCGCCGCTATATCCACGCCGAGAGCGCCTCGCCGGCCTCGACGGCGCCGGGCGCCTCGCCGTCTCCGTCGCTACGGTTGGCCGTCGATGGCAGACGACGACGTACCGACCGACGTCTCCGTCCCCGAGACGCTCGGGGGAACGCTGGGCGCGGTTCCGCCGCCCCCCCGGTCGTCGGACGAGTCGGCGGTCTTCACCGACGCCAGTCGGGACGTCGCATTCGCGGCCGGGGCCCCGCATGAGTCCCGGGTGGCCCGCTTCGTCAGCTGGCTCCGCTGGGCGGCGGCGCCTCTCGGGTTCTTCCTCTTCCTCGCCGGGCTCACTGCGTTCGGCCTGCTGAAGGACGAATCCTCCACCGACACCGACGACCAGCCGGCGGCCAACGTGATGCCGGCCACCGCCGTCGTCCCCACGACCACGCCACCGCCAGCGACGACGGCGATGACCACGCCCGAGCCTCCGACGACAGTGGCCCCCGAGCCGCCCACCACGGCAGCGCCCCCTCCGACCGAGCCCCCTCCCACCGAGCCGCCGCCGACCGCACCTCCGGCGACCTTGCCGCCCTCGGCGAGCACCGCCTCGCCGGCAGCACCCGCCGCTCCCCGGTACGGTCCCGTCTGCGGCTACCGCCCCGGCCAGACGGTGCGCCTCACGATCAACGGCCGCCCGGCGGCGTCACCGTGCGCTAGCCATGTACCGGCAGGTCACCCGGTCCGCAGCGCTTCCGTCTTCAGCGCGATGGCGAAGCGATGTCCGACGACGCCAGACCCCAGAGGCTCGCGATGGCGACGCAGGACGGCGCCCGACGCTGGCAATGTCGGTGTGAGATCGAGGTCGAACATCTGAGGCCTGTCCCTGGCTGACCCCCGGGGGGTTAGCCTCGGCGCCGCCACGACCGAACGACGAAGGCCAGAGGAGGAAGGGCGATGGCGACGATCGGACCCGTCAAGCTGAACATCGACATCCAGGGCAACCAGGCCACCGTTGAAGTGGCCTACGACATCAACTTCGACAGCTACGACCAGAACTCGAACCAGCCCTACGTAGAGGTCTGCCGGCTGATGGGCGACGACACCAACGTCGGCGACACGCCGGAAGCCGGCGCCGACGACGTGCTCGGGTTCGTCACGCCGATCTTCCTTCGCAGCACCGCGTCCAACGGACAGCCGAAGCTCTCGCGCCGGTGGACGAAGACCTTCCCCAAGGGCGACCTCGACGAGGACCGGGGCAACGTCCCCAACCCCGACGAGTTCTTCGCGCGCGTCACTCTCACCCCGGTGGCGCCGGCCACGGCCACCGCCGTGAGCAACCCCGTCACGAAGACGATCTGACGAGCCGCGACCCGTCGGCGGCGGCCCGGCAGGCGAGGGACGACGGTTACCGCGACCTTTCTGCGGGAAGGCAACGGCCCGTGAGCTCCGGCATGCCGTCCCTCGACACCCGACCGAAGCTGCCCCGGCCGCGCGGGGCGCTGTCGGAGTTCCTGCTCGCCCACCTCCAGCGGCCTCCACACCCCCTGCCTGCCCCCCCGCCCGCCGAGGACGACGCCCTCGCCGGCGACGACTTCCATCTCGGCCTCTACCTCTGCTACGAGCTGCACTACCGGTCGTTCGAGGGCGTCGACGAGAGGTGGGAGTGGGACCCCGGGCTCCTGGGCGTGCGCCGGACGCTCGAGTCGCTGTTCGAGCTGGCCCTGGTCTCCCGGGTGGGCATCTACGGGTGGCAGGGCGACATGGTCGGCGAGCTCCGCCGCATCGTCGCCGAGGCCAAAGGTCCGTCGCTCTCGGCCTACATGGCCGAGCGGGGCACCCTCGAGCAAATGCAGGAGTTCGCCGTCCACCGGTCCGCCTACCAGCTCAAGGAGGCCGACCCCCACACGTGGGCCATCCCTCGCCTGGCCGGCGGCCCCAAGGCGGCGATGATCGAGATCCAGGCCGATGAGTACGGCGGCGGGGTGGAAGCGGAGATGCACGCGACCCTCTTCGCCGACACCATGGCCGCCCTGGGCCTCGATCCCGCCTACGGCGCCTACCTCGACCTGCTCCCCGGGCCGACCCTTGCGACGGTCAACCTCGTCTCCCTGTTCGGCCTGCACCGGCGCCACCGCGGGTCGCTGGTTGGTCACCTCGCCGTCTTCGAGATGACCTCGGTCGGGCCCATGGCCCGCTACGGCCGGGCGCTGGCCCGCCTCGGCCTGGGCCCCGACGCCCGCCGCTTCTACGACGTCCACGTGGAGGCCGACGCCCGCCACTCGGTGGTCGCCGCCGACCGCATGGCCGCCGGCCTGGCGGCGAGGGAGCCGGCGCTCGGCGCGGACATCGTCTTCGGGGCGCGGGCAATCATGGACGTCGAGGGCCGCTTCACCGAGCATCTCCTACGGTCGTGGGCCCAGGGCCAGAGCTCCCTTCTGGACGCGGTGCCGTGCCCCACGGCGTAGGGGGCCGGCTCCCGCTCACCTACGTCCTCCCGCTCCGCCGCGACGAGCTCGACGACGTCTCCGAGCTGGCCGCCTACGTGCGGTGGCTCGCACCCCTCGTCGAGCTCTTCGTCGTCGACGGGTCGCCTTCCGAGGTCTTCGAGAGCCACGCGGAGGCGTTCGGGACGGGGCTGGTCCACGTGCCCCCCGACCCCCGTCACTCCTTCGCCAACGGGAAGGTCGACGGGGTGATGACCGCCCTCGACCGGGCGTCCAACGAGCGCTTCGTGATGGCGGACGACGACGTCCGCTGGGACGAGACCAGCCTGCGGCGGGTGACCGAGCTCCTCGCCGCCGCCGACCTGGTGCGGCCCCAGAACTACTTCGACCCCCTGCCGTGGCACGCCCGGTGGGACACATCCCGCACCCTTCTCAACCGCGCCTTCGGCGCCGACTACCCGGGCACCATGGGCGTCCGCCGCTCCCTCCTGCTCGAGGTGGGCGGTTACGACGGCGACGCCATGTTCGAGAACCTCGAGCTCATGCGCACGATCCGCGCCGCCGGAGGAACGGTCGTCAGCCCCGTCGACCTCTACGTGCGCCGCCTCCCTCCCACGACCCGCCAGTTCGTCACCCAGCGGGTGCGCCAGGCCTACGACGACTTCGCCCAACCCTGGCGGCTGGTGCCGTCGCTGGCCGTGCTCCCGGCGACCGCCGCCTCGTTGGCCCGCCGGAGGGCGGCTCCAGTCGTGGTCGGCGCCGCCGTCACCGTCGCTCTGGCCGAGCGAGGGCGGCGGCGGGCGGGTGGCACCGCCGTCTTCCCGGCCTCGTGCTCGCTCTTCGCCCCTTTGTGGGTCGCCGAGCGGGCGGTGTGCTCGTGGCTCGCGGTGTACAGCCGCGTGCGCTGGGGCGGCGTCCGCTACCGGGGCCGCGTCCTACCCCTGGCCGCCACCCCGATGCGCACCGTCCGCCGCCGTGTCGCCGCCGCCCGGCTGGGAAAGGTGGCCCCCACACGGCCGACGGCGGCGTTGGGGCCCCGCCGCATCGGAGGAGGGCGGGGTTGGGGCCTCGCCCGGGGCGGCGAAGCCGCCAGCTAATCCGCGGCGGCGGGGTTGGGGCCCCGCCGCATCGGAGGAGGGCGGGGTTGGGGCCCCGCCCGGGGCGGCGAAGCCGCCAGCTAATCCGCGAAGGCGGCCACCGGGCCGTCGCACGCGACGGCCACCGCCGCGCCGACGGGAAGGGCGGCGGCGCTCGAGGTGCGGGCCAGCAGGTGGGTGCCGTCGGCCAGGGTGACGGCCACCAGGGCGTCGTGGCCGAAGTACTGGCGATGCTCGACCCGGCCCTCGCCGGCGGCGGCGGACGTCACCCGCAGCTGCTCGGGGCGCACGGCCAGGCGCACCGACCCCGACGGCGGGCCGCCGACCGCCTCCACGATCCCCAGCGCGCTGGAGGCCTTGCCCGGCCCCACCATCTCGCCCGCCAGCACGTTGGCCCGGCCGACGAACCCGGCCACCCACACGTCGGCCGGGCGCTGGTAGACCTCGTCGGGCGGCCCCAGCTGGACCACCCGGCCCTCGCGCATCACCGCCACCAGGTCGGCCATCGACAGTGCCTCGTCCTGGTCGTGGGTGACCAGCACGGCGGTGGCACCCGACGCCCGCAGGACGGTCGCGATCTCGGCCCGCAGCTCCACCCGCAGGGCGGCGTCGAGGCTGCCGAACGGCTCGTCCAGGAGGACCACCGAGGGCTCGGGTGCGAGGGCCCGGGCCAGCGCCACCCGCTGCTGCTGGCCGCCCGACAGCTCGTGCGGCATCCGCTCGCCCAGGCCCCCCAGGCCGGCCAGCTCCAGCACCTCCTCCACCCGGGCGGCCCGGGCCGGCCCCCGGGCCAGCCCGTAGCCGACGTTGCCGGCCACGGAGAGGTGGGGGAAGAGGGCGTGCTCCTGGGGCACGATCCCGACCCGGCGCCGCTCGGGGGGGACGTTGGCGCCCGCAGCGGCGACCACCCGCCCGGCGATGGTGATCGTGCCGGCGTCGGGCCGCTCGAACCCGGCCACCACGCGGAGGAGAGTGGTCTTGCCGCATCCCGAGGGCCCGAGCAGGGCGGTGACGCTCCCGGCGGGGACAGCGAGGTCGACGCCGGCGAGGGCCGTCACCGGCCCGAAGGCCTTGGTGACCCCGGTGCACTCGACCGCGTTCACCGGTGGGGTTCCACCCCGATGCGCCGGGACAGCGCCCATGTGGGCAGGGCGGCCACCCCCACGAGCATGGCCGCCGGCAGGGCCGCCTCCCCGTAGGACCCCACCTGAGCCGACGCCCACACCCGAGTGGCCAGCGTGTCGAAACCGGTAGGGGCGAGCAGCAGGGTGGCCGGCAGCTCCTTCATGGCGGTGAGGAACACCAAGGCGGCGCCCGCGGCCACGCCCGGCGTGATCAGCGGCAGGGTGACCGTGCGGAAGGCGGCCAGCGGCCGGCGGCCGAGAGAGCGCGCCACCTCCTCGAGCACGGGCGGCGCCTGCACCGCCGAGGCGTAGGCGGCGCTGACGGCCAACGGCAGGAAGAGCACCACGTACGCGAACACGAGCACCGGGAGGCGCTGGTAGAGCGACGTCAGGTAGCGCACGGAGAAGAACACCAACGACAGCGCTATCACGATCCCCGGCAGCGCGTGACCGACGTAGGCCGAGCGCTCGAAGGTCGCCGCCAGCCTGGTGCGGTACCGGGCGGCGAGGAGGGCCACCGGCACCGCGGCGACCGCGGTGGCGAGGGCGCCGAGCGACGCAGCCAGCAGCGACCCTCTCGTAGCCCGCCACAGCCGGTCGACGCCGAGCTGGCTCTCGGCTCCCTCGGTGACCCAGCGGACGAGGGTGGCGGCGGGCACGGCCAGCGCCAGCGCCGCCACCGCGGCGGGGACGAGGACGAGCGGCCAGCGCGCCCGCCCCAGGCGGACGAGAGGAGGGGGGCGCCGAGCTCCGGCGCCGGCAGCGTGGTAGCGGCCGGCGCCGCGCGTGCGCCCC
>DASZJY010000217.1:0-4995 GCA_035947635.1 Acidimicrobiales bacterium
CCTGGAACAAGACCACCATCCCCCGCCCCACGGCCACGTCGTTCAAGGACAAGTACACCTGGGCGACGGCCCCGCGTTGGGACCGCCAGGTCGTGGAGACGGGTGCCTACGGGCGCATGTGGACCACCGCCCTGGCCGGCAAGACCCCCGAGAACCCCTTCTTGGAGGCCACCGGTGACGGGCTGCGCATGGTCCTTCCCCGCCACGCCCTGCCCGAGACCGAGCTGTACTGGCCGGTGCCCCGCACCCTCAACGCCCTCGAGCGCAACCGGGCAAGGGCCTACGCCATGGCCTTCACCGCCGTCATCGGCATGAACTGCCTGCTCAAGGCGTTCGAGTACTGGCGCCGGGGGGAGACCAAGGTCCACACCCCCTTCCGCATCCCCCGCGACGAACGGGTGGCGGTGGGGTTCTGGGAGGCGGGCCGGGGCTGGCTGGTGCACCACCAGACCATCGACAAGGGCAAGATCGTGAACTACCAGATCACCACGCCCTCGACGATGAACGCCTCCCCGACCGACCCCTTCGGGGGCCTGGGCCCCTACGAGCAGTCCATCGTCGACACGCCGCTTCTGGAGTCGGTGCCCGACAACCAGGTCAAGGGCATCGACGTCCTGCGGGCCATCCGCAGCTTCGACCCCTGCATGCCCTGCACCACCCACATGGACACCGGCAAGGGCCTCATCGTGCGGGAGATCAACTCCTGCGGCTGCACCCTGGAGGCCTGAACAGATCCCCCTGTGGCCGACCCCTAGCGGCCACGGCGTCGTCGGTCGACCGGCTTCCTGGGCAGGTTCTCCGGCCGACCGGCGACGCAAGGGGGTTCCCCTGAGCAACCGGATCGGAGGCGAGGGGTCAGACCAGCGTGGCGAGGTGTTCGGCCATGGCCCAGCCGAACGCGACGAGCGCGTCACCGCGCTCGCGGTCGACGGGCGCGAAGAAGGCGGCGACGTCGGGGTCGATCGAGGACGGGTCGGCGCTCTCGTAGTCGAGGACCAGAGGCGGGTCGCCGGTGCCCTTGACGACGAACGTGCGGTCGTCGACCCGGCCCTCGGCCCCGAAGCGCTTCGTGAGCCGGCGCGCCCATGCCCGCTCCTCGCCGCTGGCCTTGTGCCCGGGCCGCGGGACGATGTCCTCGAGGCCGGCGAAGGCGGAGAAAGCGGCGGGGTCGACGAAGCGGGTACCCACCAGCACGTCCTCGTCGGGAAACGCCAGCACCGCCCGCCGCAGCTGGTCGCCGATGAGCGCGGCCAGCACCGCTTCCCGGCGCGGGCTGCGCTTCACCGACGCCAGCCCGATGAGCACGCTCGGTGTGCCGCCGATGCGTTCGAGCGTGCAGAACGAGAACCCGGCCAGGCGGTCGCCGTCGTGGACCTGGGTGATCAGCACCCATTCCTCACACTGCTTGGACAGCACCCCGACGTCGTACGGAGTGCCGGCCTCGGCGCACATATCGGCCATCTCCGACAACTCGGCGTCGCTGAGAGCGGTGCAGTCCTTGGTCTCGCAATCGATCGCCATGCGTTGCTTCCGTTGCCTCCCCGAGTGGTCCTACCAGCCTAGATGACGGCCGATGCCTCGGTCGGCGGGTCGGCCCGGTCTACGTCACCAGTCCATTCGGTCCGAGCAGGACGCGCAACTCGGCGAACAGCCCGTTGCGTGAGTCGACGCGGAAGTCGTCGGGCAGGCGGAGGACGGTGCGGTCGAAGTGCACCAGCACGGGGGCGTCGCCCGGGTGGTCGGCCAGCAGGCCCTTGAGCCGCTGCAGCCGTGACTCCGTGACCCACGAGGGGCTCACCTTGATGCGCACGGGCGGGCAGGGGTCGGCGGACACCTCGGGCCGCTTCACCTCCAGGCAGATGAGCTTGGCCGGCTCCTCCCGAAGGTCGAGGCGACCCTTGACGCAGACGATGGCGTCGTCGGCCAGCAGAGGGCCGTACTCGAGCATCGTGCGGGGGAACACCATCACCTCGACGGCGGCCTCGAGGTCTTCCAGCGTGAACACGGCCATCAGGTCGCCCCGCTTGGTGTACTTGCGTTGCAGGCCGGTGATCACGCCCCCGACCCACTTCACCTCGCCGTCGCGCAGCTCCCGGAGATCGGCCAGCGGGCACTCGACCTGGCGGCGCAGCGAGGCCTCGACACCGAGGAGGGGATGGCTCGACACGTAGAGCCCGAGCATCTCCTTCTCGAACGCCAGCCGGCGGGCGTCGTCGAACTCCACCTCCTCGATGGGCACCCGCTCGTCGTGCACCGGCGCGGCCCCCTCGGCCGGCTCGCCGAAGAGGCTCATGATCCCCAGCTGGTCTTCCCGCCGCCGGGCCAGGGTGACGTCGATGATGCGCTCGAAGGAGTTGAGCAGCCCCTGGCGGGGATGGCCCAGAGAGTCGAAGGCGCCCGCCTTGATCAGCGACTCGATCGAGCGCTTGTTGAGCACTGTCGGGTCGACCCGCCGGCACAGGTCGTAGAAGTCGGTGTACGGACCACCGCGTTCGCGCTCGGCGACGATCAGCCCCACCAGCGCTTCGCCCACGTTGCGCACTCCCGACAGCCCGAACCGGATGTCTCCCTCGCGCGCGGTGAAGTCGGAGTCGGAGAGGTTGACGTCGGGGACGAGCACCTTGATGCCCATGGCCCGGCACTCGGCCAGGTAGACGGCGGTGCGGTCCTTGTCGTCCTTGACCGACGTGAGCAGGGCGGCCAGGTACTCGACGGGATGGTTGGCCTTCAACCAGGCCGTCTGGTAGGCGACCATGCCGTAGGAGTAGGCGTGGGCCTTGGGGAAGGCGTAGTCGGCGAAGGGCTCGATGACGTCGAACAGCTTCTCGCCGAGCTCGGCGCCGTAACCGGTGCGCACGCAGCCGGCCACGAACTTCTCCCGCTCGGCCGCCATCAACGAACGGATCTTCTTCCCGCACGCCTTGCGCAGGTTGTCGGCCTCCTGCAACGAGTAGCCGGCGAAGCGTTGGGCCACCCGCATCAACGACTCCTGGTAGATCATGAGCCCGTGGGTGTCGGCCAGCAGCTCGGCCAGCTCGGGATGCAGGCACACGACCGGCTTGCGACCGTTCTTCCGGTCGGCGAAGTCGTTGTGCATGTTCGCGGCCATCGGCCCTGGCCGGTAGAGCGCCACCAGGGCACCGATGTCGTCGAAGCAGGTCGGCGCCAGTGAGCGCATGAGCGCGCGCATGGGCCCGCCCTCGAGCTGGAAGACGCCGATCGAGTCACCCCGCCGCAGCATCTCGTAGACCTTCTCGTCGTCGAGGGCGACGCGGTCGATGTCGGGACGCGCGCCGGTGGTCTGCTCGACGAGGTCGAGGGCCCGCTCGATCACGGTGAGGTTGCGCAGCCCCAGGAAGTCCATCTTGAGCAGGCCCAGGTCGGCCACGCCGTGCATCTCGTACTGGGTGACGATCGGCGCGTCGGCAGGGTCACCGCCGGCCTCGGGCTTGCGCTGGACGGGCAGGTACTCGGTGAGCGCCTCGCGGGTGATCACCACCGCGGCGGCATGGATGCCGTCCTGCCGGCGCAGGCCCTCGAGCCCCCGTGCCACGTCGATCACCTTCTTGGCGTCGGGGTCGGTCTCATAGAGGCTTCGCAGCTCGGCCGCCATCTTGTAGCCGTCCTGGTGGCCGGAACGGCTCTCGAGGCAGGCAGCCAGCGGCGTGTCGCGCCCCATGACCAGCGGCGGCATGGCTTTGGCGATGCGGTCGCCCACCGCGTAGGGGTAGTCGAGAACCCGGGCGGCGTCGCGCACGGCGGCACGGGCCTTGATCGTGGAGAAGGTGACGATCTGGGCGACGTGGTCGGCGCCGTAGCGCTCCGCCGCATACCGGATCATCTCGCCCCGGTAGCGCTCGTCGAAGTCCATGTCGATGTCGGGCATCTCCTTGCGCCCGGCGTTGAGGAAGCGCTCGAACAGCAGCCCGTAGCGGATCGGGTCGACGTCGACGATGCGCAGGCAGTAGGCGACGCAGCACCCCGCCGCCGAGCCCCGGCCCGGGCCCACCCGTATGCCGACCTCGCGGGCGTGGCGGATGAGGTCCCAGACGACGAGGAAGTAGGCGGACAGCCCCATCCCGGCGATGACGCCCAGCTCGTGCTCGAGCCGCTCCGCCACCTCGGCCGGGACGGGGTCGCCGTAGCGCTCGACCGCCCCCGCCAGCGTGAGGTGGCGCAGGTAGTCGTCCTCCGATGCGAACCCCTCGGGGACCTCGACGCGGGGTAGCTCGGGCTTGCCGAACTCGATCTCGACCTGGGCCCGCTCGGCCACCAACAGCGTGTTGTCACACGCGTCGGGAAGCTCGGCGAACAGGTGGCGCATCTCCGCCGCCGACTTGAGGTAGTGCTCGTCGCCCTCGAAGCGGAAGCGCTTGGGGTCGTCGATGGAGGCACCGGTCTGGACGCACAGCAGGGCGTCGTGAGCGACGGCGTCGGCCCGGCGCGTGTAGTGGCTGTCGTTGGTGGCGAGCAGCGGAGCGCCGATGCGCCGGGCGATGTCGACGAGCATCGGGTTGGTGCGGCGCTGGCTCTCGATGCCGTGGTCCTGGACCTCGACGAAGAGGTTGTCGCGACCGAAGACGTCCTGCAGGCGACCGGCCAGGCGCAGGGCCCCGGCTTCGTCGCCACGGAGAAGGGCCTGGCAGACCACGCCGCCCAGGCAGCCGGTGGTGGCCACCACGCCCTCCCGATGGCGCTCGAGCAGCTCCCAGTCGACGCGGGGCTTGTACCAGTAGCCCGAGAGGTAGGCGTCGGAGGCCAGCTTGAGCAGGTTCTTGTAACCCGCGTCGCTCTCGGCCAGGAGGGTCAGGTGGTAGTAGAGCTTCTCCCCCGCTCCACCTTCGCCGCCGGTGTCGTCGAGGCGCCCCCGGCGGAGAGGCCGGTCGAAACGGCTGCCGCCTGCCATGTAGGCCTCGATGCCGATGACCGGCACGACCCCCCGCCCCCGCGCCGCCTTGTAGAAGTCGAGGACGCCGTACATGTTGCCGTGGTCGG
>DASZJY010000218.1:0-3877 GCA_035947635.1 Acidimicrobiales bacterium
CCCGGCTTCTCGCCCCCGGTGAGTGCCCCGCTCGACTCATTGCCGCAGCACCGGTACCGCCGTTCAACGCTCGGCGAGATGAAGAGCGGGGCGAGAAACCGGGCGAAGTTTCCCAGATCCGGCACTACCCGGCCACCTCGCCGTCGCGCGCCCGGACCGGGGAGACAAGGACGGCGTCCTCGGGGCACACGTCGATCGTCACTGCGGTGGACAGGGCGCCCCCCTCGCCGGGAGGAGTAACCGTCACTCGAGCCGAAGGGGTGGGCGTGGCGTCGCCATCGCACAGCGTCGACGCCTCGAGGCCGAACCAGCCGGTGGCGCCGGCGGCGAGCGGCACCGGCCGCGGCGGGCGGTCGGGCAGGATGTAGCCGGCGCCGGGCTTCGCCCGCACGAGCACGCGACCCCCTTCGTCGAGGAGGGCGACGTCGGGATGGCCCTCGAGCCGGCACGGCTGCCCCGAGGTGTTGCGCAGGCGGAACATGTAGAGCGCGTGGCCGAGCGCCGCCCTCCCCTCGGCCGACGAGAGGGCGAGGCTCGACGACGAACACCGTTGCGAGCCGGGCTGTGTTGTGGCGGGGGCGGTGGTGGCCGGGACCGTCGACGTGGTCGCGACGACGGTGGTCGAGGGCGCCGCCGACGAGGTCGGCGCGGCCGTGCCGGGAGCGTCGTCCGACGACGAGCAGCCGCCCACCAGCAAGGTCAGCGCCACCAAGGCGACGGCGGGATGGCGGCGCTTCACGAGCGGCAACCTACGCCGGGCGCGTCGGTGCGGTGTCCAGTCACCGTCGGCGCAGGGTCGCTCCCCGGGCGGCGGGCGCGCCGAGCGGTGCCTCTGTGACTGTTGTTGCTGCTGTTAGCGTTGTGGCTGCTGTGGCCACGACGACCGGGCGCCGGGACGGCGCCTCCAAGGCGAAGCAGGCCGGAGCACGTGGTCGCGCGGGTGGGCCCGGCCGGGCCGCACGGTCCCGGTCGTCGAACCGCGCCTTCGGCTCGAGCGCCAAGCGCTCCTCGGCACGGAGTTCTCGCCGGTCCATAGGCAGCCGGCTCCGCTGGCTCTCCATGGGCGGCCACGGGCCCGATCTGGCCGGCCTCACCCTCCTCACCCTCGGCGTGGTGGCGGCGTTCGGTGTCTATGGCGACCTCGCCGGCCCGGCCGGCCGTGCCCTGCAACGAGGTGCGGCCAACGCCGTCGGCGACGGCCACGTGGTGGTCCCCCCCGCCCTCGTCGCCCTCGGCGGCGCCGTGCTAATCCGGCGGCCCCGAGAGAAGGGCGCCCGCCTGGCCGTCGGCACCCTGCTGCTCGCCGCCGCGACGGCCGGGCTGCTCCACCTCGTCGGCGGCTCGCCCGCCCTCTCCGCTCCGCTCCGAGAGCTGCGCTCGGCCGGCGGCGTCGTGGGCTCCGTGGTGGGGGAGCCGCTCCGGGCCGTGCTGGCCGCCGGCGGGGCGGCCGTCGTGCTCGCCGCCCTCGGCGGCGTTGGCGTCATGGTCCTCGCCCGCACCGACGCCAAGGAGCTGGCAGGCCTGGTGGGTCGAGGCGGCCGCGCCGTGGGAGGAGTGGCCGCCGGTGCCGCCCGCGCCCTCGTCGGGCGGGTGGCGAGCTCCGCCCCGCCGCCGACAGGGGAGGAGGGTGACGGCAAACCTCACGCGGCGGTTGCCGCCACGCCGGCCGCCGGCGAACAGCCCGTCCCCACCGAACGCGAGGCTGACCCCTCGACCAACCATTCGCTGGCCGGCGACGACCACGACGACGAGACGGACGATGCCCCGCCCGACGAGCAGCCTCCGGCACTCGTCCACGTCCCGACCGACGGCCAGCGCCCCGGCGAGCAGCTCGCCATCGACCTGGGCCCGGCCGCCGCCCGTGACGTCTGGAAGCTGCCGTCCCTCTCGGCGCTCAGGCGGGGCGCCAAGGCGGAGATCGACGCCAGGCTCGTGGAGGCCGAAGGCCGCGCCCTCGAGAGCGCCCTCGCCGCCCACGGCGTCGACACCCGCCTGGTGGGGACGACCGTCGGCCCGACGGTGACCCGGTTCGAGCTGGCCCTCGGCCCGGGCGTGAAGGTGGCGCGGGTGACCAACCTGCACAAGGACATCGCCTACGCCATGGCGTCGCCCGACGTGCGCATCCTCGCCCCCATCCCGGGCCGGTCGGCCATCGGGGTGGAGGTCCCCAACAAGGTCCGCCAGCTGGTGCTGCTCGGCGACATCCTCGCCTCGCCCGAGGCCCAGCGGGCCAACCACCCCCTCGAGGTGGCCATGGGCCGCGACATCGCCGGGCGCCCCGTGCTGGTGAACCTGGCCGACATGCCCCACGTCCTCATCGCCGGGGCGACGGGTGCGGGCAAGTCCTCCTGCATCAACTCCCTCGTGACGTCGCTCCTCGTGCGGGCCACGCCCGACCAGGTCCGGCTCATCCTCATCGACCCCAAGCGAGTGGAGCTGGGCCACTACAACGGCCTGCCCCACCTCCTGACTCAGGTCGTGGTGAACCCCAAGCGGGCGGCCAACGCCCTGTCATGGGCGGTGCACGAGATGGAGCGCCGCTACGACCTCCTCGCCGAGGTGGGCGCCCGCGACATCGCCGGCTACAACGCCGCCTACGACCGGGGCGACCTCCGGCGGGAGGCGGCGACCACGGGAGCGGGTCGGGACGGGGGCGAGGGCGCCGAGACCTACTCGCGACTGCCGTTCATCGTCGTGGTGGTCGACGAGCTCAACGACCTGATGATGGTGGCGGCTCGCGACGTCGAGGAGTCGATCTGCCGGATCGCACAGATGGCGCGGGCGGTGGGGATCCACCTCGTGATCGCGACCCAACGCCCGTCGGTCGACGTCATCACCGGCGTCATCAAGGCCAACATCCCTTCCCGGCTCGCCTTCGCCGTGTCCTCCCAGGCCGACAGCCGGGTGATCCTCGACCAGCAGGGCGCCGAGCGCCTGGTCGGACAGGGCGACATGCTGCTGGCGGTGGCCGCCTCCAACGTCCCCCGGCGGGTGCAGGGCGCCTGGGTGAGCGAGGAGGAGGTGCGCAAGGTGGTGGCCCACTGGCGGCGCCAGGCCGAGCCGTCGTACATCGAGGGTGTCGAGGGCGACGAGCCCTCGCCCGGCGGCGCCCCGCCCGACGATGACGACGACGACCTGCTGGAGGCGGCCATGGAGCTGGTCGTGCGCTCGCAGCTGGGGTCAACGTCGATGCTGCAGCGCAAGCTGCGAGTCGGTTTCGCCCGCGCCGGGCGCCTCATGGACCTGCTCGAGCGCCGTGGCGTGGTCGGCCCGTCGGAGGGCTCGAAGGCCAGGGCGGTGCTGATGACGGTGGACGAGCTGGAAGAGCGCCGCCCGCGCGAGGCGTCGTAGGGAGCGGGTCGGGCGGGCCGCCGGCGGGAAAGGTCCCGTCGTGACGAACCGGTCGAGACGGGTGCCGGCGGCGGTCATGGATGCCGTCCAGGACCGCCTGCCGCGGCCCGTTGCCGCGGTGGTCCACCGCCTGCGTACCGAGGACGTCTTCCTGCTCTCGGCCGGCCTGGCGTTCTACGGGCTCGTCTCGGTCGTGCCCTTCGCCATTCTCGTGCTGTGGGTCGTGAGCCTCGTCACCGGCGAGGCGCGGGTGAAGGAGGTGGCCGACAACCTGGCCGGCGTGCTTCCGGCCAACCTCGGCGTGGAGACGGCACTCCAGCGGGTCGCCGACCTCGGCGCCACGCTGGGGGTCGGTGCCCTGGTCGCCTTGCTGTGGCCGGCCACCGCCTACGGCTCCGGGCTCCGTCGCACCTTCGACCGCCTGTCGCGCCACCGCGACGAGGAGGCCAAGGGGCTCAGGGGGCGGGGACTGGCATTCGGCCTGCTCGGGGTCGTCCCCGCCCTCGTGCTGGCCGGGCTGGTGGCG
>DASZJY010000219.1:0-6443 GCA_035947635.1 Acidimicrobiales bacterium
GCTACGTGGCCGCCTTCATGCGCGCCTCCAATGCCATCTACGAGGTGGAGGAGGGGCGGCCGATCTGGAAGAAGGCGCCCGTGCGGTTGGGCGTCACACTGGTGCTGGTCATCCTGCTGGCGCTCACCGCGCTGGCCGTGGTCCTCACCGGCGGCCTGGCCGAACAGGCCGGCAACCTCCTGGGCCTCGGCAGCACCGCGGTGACGGTCTGGGACATCGCCAAGTGGCCCGTACTCGTGCTCATCGTGAGCCTCATGTTCTCCATCCTCTACTGGGCAACACCCAACGTGAAGCAGCCCGGCTTCCGCTGGGTGAGCCCGGGTGGGATCGTGGCCGTGATCCTCTGGATCATCGCCTCGGTGGCGTTCGCCATCTACGTGGCCAACTTCGGGTCCTACAACAAGACCTACGGGGCGCTCGCCGGGGTGATCATCTTCTTGATGTGGCTCTGGCTGTCGAACATCGCCGTCCTGCTCGGGGCGGAGTTCAACGCCGAGCTCGAGCGGGGGCGCCAGATCGAGGCCGGCCACCCGGCCGATGAGGAGCCATTCCTCGAGCCACGGGACACGAGGAAGATGAAGGGCTAGTCGAACGGCCCCCGCCCCGCCCTCAGGCCGGCGAGAGCGCGATCTCGAGGGTCACCCGCTGGTCGACCGTCCCCTGCTCTCCCTCGGCGGAGAAGGTCAGGCGCCCCTCACCCCCGCCGCGGATGTTGCTCGTGGCCGGAAGGGGTTTGGTGAGGTCGCCCGTCACGTTCCCGGAGCTCTCGAGCCCGAAACGCTCGATCGACGTCTCCGCCCCGGGCGGGAGGCCCGGGAAGTCGATGCGACCGGCAGGTGCCTCCGCTTCCTGTTCGACGTCGAGCTCGTAGCGGTCTCCGGTGCGGCTGCGCAGCGTGTAGTTCGTCGTCGTGTTCATGGTGATGCCGCTGATGGTGGCCGAGCTCGTGCCCCGCCACCGGGCACCCGGGCCGACCGGCTCCTCCGGAAATGGGACCGTGAGGTTGCCGATTTGCGACGACATCGAGTCGAGGAGCGATTTGATAGTCGGGTCGGAGACGGTGCTGGTGTCCATCGTGAGCGTCTGGACGCCCGAGGGGGAGATGGTGCCGGTTCCGCCTAGGCCGCTCAGCTGGCGGAGCACCCGCTCCGTCTGCTCGGACACGTCGGGGTCGGCCCCCGGCGTTGGCTCGACCGACCAGTCGGTGAACTTGACGGTGAAATGAGCGGTCCCGTCCGGGTCGACGCGGTCGATGCGCTGCTCTATGACCGTCCTCGTGGTGGGAAGGGTGCCGCCGGGGAGGCGCTCACCTGCCATCGTCATCTCCAGCGACGTCTTGCTCACCATCGCCGCCCTCGTGGTGCTGTCGGCGGTGAGCCGGAGCCGGAGACGCTCGCGCGGCTCGCTCCCCGCCTCCTCGACGGTGACCCGCGCCCCTGCACCCCCCGGCTCCGTGGCGGCCGGCGACTCGGCCTGGGTCGTGGCGCTCGGCTCGGCCTCGTCGTCGGAGCCGCCGCAGGCGACCGCGGCCACGAGGGCGAGGGTGAGGGCGAGAACGGTGAGAGGTCCGCGACGGCGCATCGTCAATTCGTACCAGACCGTCGCGCCGCGACGCCTTTAGCTCGGGGGCAAGCCCAGGTTCTGGGCGGCGCGGGGGCCGAGCTTCAGCAGGTCGCGCAGCAGTTGCTCGATGGCGTTCGGCGGCGGCGGCGGCGTCGGGGCGGTGGGCGCCGGCAGCGGGGCGCACAGGAGGTCGTGGTCGAGGTTGTGCTCGACCCACTGGACCATGGCGACCGGACCACCGGTGAAGGAGTACTGGGGGGCGCACATGGTGGCGGCGTGGCTTCGGTTGCGGGCACCGGCCACCCACGACGGCAGCTCGGGCAGCACGGCCCCGCCGGTGATGCGCCCCCACTGGTACCGGGTGGAGTAGGCACCTACCGGGACGCCCTGGGACCGCAGGAAGGTGATCGAACCGAGGATGGCGGCGTTGTTGAGGCCCCGGTTCCCCGACCACGAGTTGCCCGTCTCCACGTCGAGCCACCAGCTGTGGCGGCCCGCGGCGCCGGTCTGGGACTGGGCATAGGCGAAGGCGTGCCGGGCACCGTTGTAGCCGTAGTTGAAGGCGCAGGCCGCCTCGTCGGCCGGGCTGCACCCCGGGTTCGGGCTCTTCAGCCCGTACCAGTTGACCGCCGTGCTCACCGGCCCCGGATTGGCGGTGTTCATGTAGAACGACGCCTGGCGCGGAGCGGTCGACGCCCACCGGTACTGAGGAGCCAGGCACGGGTTGTCCTCGTACGGCTTCCCCCCGTTGACGCCCACGATCCCGAGGTCGCCATCGACGGGCAGGGGCCCGCCGCCGCACTGGGGCCATGACACGTCGTACCCCTTGCCCGACGCCGCCCCCGCCCACGACGCCAGCACCACGCCCAGAGCGAGGACGAGGGCGGTCGCCAGCCCGGTGACGGAGAGATGACGAAGGCGGGTCATGTCAGGCGCCAGACCCTAGAAGCCGCGCCGACCGTTGCCAAGCACCTCCCCGCCAGCACCACCCGGCGGGCCGGTGGGGCGGGTCACTAGGCTCCGCCCCGCAACCACACGGGGTCCAGTACACGGAGGGGAAGCCGATGGCGGGGAAGCACGAAGCGCTCGTGAGGAAGTACTACGAAAAGGCGACCAAGGGCGATGGAGCGGCGATCGACGAGGTCCTCGACCCCAACGTCGTCGTGCGCACGCCCGCCAGCTCCAATGCCCTCAAGGGGCGCAAGCAGTACAAGGACATGATCACCGAATACAACAAGGCGGCGCCGACGCTGAAGATCTCGGTGACAGACGTCACCGAGGAGGGGGACGAGGTCACGGTGCGGTGGACGGCCCGGTTCAAGCACGAGGGCAAGTTCAAGGACCACGACGCGACCGGCAAGGAAGGGTCGCTCTCCGGCGTCGACCAGATCAAGATCAGGAACGGCAAGATCGTCGAGATCGACAACAAGATGGACCTCGAGCCGGTCGAGAAGAAGCTGGGGTTCAAGCCGACCGTCGACTGACGCCCACCGCCCCCGCCACCTCCGACGGCGTCGGGGTCAGGTCGTCGGCGTGCGGGAGACCAGGGTGAACGTGGCCTCCTGGCGGTAGGCGACGTCGCCGAGGGGGCTGCGCTGGGTCAGCTGGGTCGTCCGCTGCTCGAACAGCACCGACCCGTCCTCCTGGTCGACCAGCTCGCTGACGGTCACCGTGCCGCGCGTCTGGCCGTCGAAGGTCCCCCGGATCTGGACGCGCCAGGCCTTCCGGGGCTGGCCGTCGACGGGCACCGACTCCTCCCCCCCGATGGTCGTCGTGCCCGAGAAGGTGGAGTCGACACCCTGGCGGCACGCGAACGGCGTGGTCGTCCCCGGCGCCGCCCCCCGGTCCGCCTCGTGCAGGGGCTGGTCGCACACGAGCACGACGGTCGAGGAGAACCCGAACCAGCTCACGTTGGTGGTGTTGCCGGTGGCGTCGAGGGTGGCCGCCGTGCTGCAGAAGGAGTGCTCCTCCTCGTGCTCGGCCAGGAGCGAGAGGCGCATCGTCCAGCTGCATCCTCCGCCGTGGCGCACGGTGCGGGTGGTCTCGGCCGGGTAACGGCGCGAGGCGCCCAGGAGGCTGATGCTCTCCGACCCCACCGTGCGGTAGCGGTACACGCCTGCCGCCGGGCGCAGCAGGGTCGCCGGGCGGGGCGCCTCCGCGCCAGGGGCCGGCGGGGGCGGCGCCGGAGAGCGGGCGGCGGGCCGGGTCGTGGTCGTGGTCGATGGCGGGGGCGACGACGTGGCCGGGGCGGGTGGAGCCTCCGTGGTGGGTGGGACGACGGCGTCGACGACGGGACCGCCCTCGGAGCGGAAGCGCTCGACCGCGTTCTCGAGGCTGACAGGCGTGCCCTCGTCGTCGGCGAGGAGGTAGACGTCGGCGGCAAGGATGGCGACGAGGGCGATGGCAAGGCCGAGGCGCAGGTAGGGAACGTGCTGGAACCTCGCCGCCAGATCTCGCACCGCCGTCCGCCTCTCAGTACTCCGTGATCTTCCGTATCTCCACCTGGATGGCCTTGTAGTCCTCGCTCTGGGTGAGAGGCAGCAGGCTCATGAGCTTGCCCATGTTGCCCGTGACCTTCATGCGACCCTGCATGAACGCGGCGTTGGGGTCGAGGTCGCCCTTCTGGATCTTGACGCTGTCGTCCCAGGAGAGGGTGAGGGTGAAGTCGGCGTCGGGGTCCTGTCCGAGGCGGGACTCGAGCAGCTTCCCGTTCTCGACGACCCAGTAGTAGAGGATGTCACCTTCGGGCCGGGTGACCCGGTACTGGATGCGGGCGGTGGCCCCCGGACGCTCGGCGAACGCCTGGGCGAGCTGCTGCTGATGGTCGAGCCACTCCTGGGTCAGGTACTTCGCCATGCGCGCGCCTCCCTGTCGGCCCCCTCGGCCACGCCGGGATCGTAGCGACCGGGCCGGTCAGCGACTCACCCGTTCCCGGACGCCGGCGAACAGGTCGTCCTCGGGCAGCGGCGTGTCGACGAGGCTCCGGGCCAGGATGTAGTCGTCGTAGCGGTAGGCGACGACGTCGGGGGGCAATCCGAACCAGAAGGGCGACTCGGGGTCGATCTGCGTCTCGTGGGCGAGCAGGGCGTCGCGGCGGACGTGGTGGAGCTCGGCGACGTCGAGCCGGGTGGTGATGCGGTGGTCGTGGTCGGGCCGGTCGAGCCACTTCTCGTCGAACGGCGACTCGAGGCCGAGCTCGAGGAACTTCTCGTGGATCGCCAGCATGCGCGCCCGGGACCAGGCCACGTAGTACAGCTTGAGCGGCTGCCACGGCTCGCCCAGGTCGGGGTAGGCGTCGGGGTCGCCGGCAGCGTCGAAGGCGGGCAGGGTTATGTCGTGCACCCGCAGGTGGTCGGGGTGGGGGTAGCCCTCCTGGTCGTCGGCGTAGGTGACGATCACCTGGGGCCGCTCCCGACGGATCGCCGCCACCAGGCGCCCGACGGCCTCGTCGAGGGGGGCCCGGGCGAAGCAGCGCGGGTCCTCGTTGGTGGGAGTGCCCGGCATCCCGGAGTCGCGGTAACCGAGGAGAACCACCTCGTCGTACCCGATCACCGAGGTGGCCCGGGCCAGCTCCTCCATGCGCACCTCGGGCAGGCGCTCGCGGATCTCGGGCCGGTCGACGGCGGGGTTGAGGATGTCGCCCGCCTCCCCCCCGGTACAGCAGACGAGCACGCAGCGCACGCCCTCGGCGTGGTAGCGCGCCACCGTGCCCGCACCCTTCGACGCCTCGTCGTCGGGGTGGGCGTGGACGGTGAGGAGGCAGAGACGCTCGTCCATGGGGCCAAGGTACCGCCGCCGCCGCCCGTCGGTCGCGGGCTGGCCGCGGCTCGCGGCGACGGACAGACTGGCGCCCATGAAAGTCGCCTTCGTCGGTTCGTTCTCGACCGGAAAGACCACGCTCGCCAACCTCTTCGCCAAGGAGTGGGACTACCCGCTCCTCCCGGAGGTCGCCCGCGAGGTCGTCGAGCTGGGGTTCCCGCTCGACCAGAGCGCGACCGCCGAGACCGAGACCTTGATCTTCCTCAAGCAGTGGCACGCCGAGGTGACCCACGACCACTTCGTGGCCGACCGGTCGATCTATGACGTGCTCGCCTACGCCGACTGGGTCATGCAGCACGAGCGGGCGCCCCGCAAGGAGGACCACCTCTGGGCGGTGGCACGCCAGATCGCCATGCTCGACCTGCGGGCCCGCTACGACCACGTTTTCTACCTGCCCGTCGAGTTCCCCATCGTCCTCGACGGGCTCCGCCCCGACGACCCCTCGTTCCAGGGCGACATCGACCGCCGCATCCACCACCTCCTCGAGTCGGCGGACGTGTCGTTCCAAACGCTCACCGGCCCGGTCGAGGCGCGCCAGGAGCAGGTGCGAGCGACGGTGCGAGGTGTACCTGCCCGATGACTCCTGTTCTATCGCGCTGCCCAGCGACTGAGCTTGCGAAGTCGCGCCCAGCGCTTCGGGCAGGCCCGACCGAAATAGATCAGGAGTCATCGAGATGATGACGGTGCGGGTCTACGGCGGCGACGGCGAGGTCAAGGAGATCGACTCGGCCGACATCTCCGAGGTCGTCGGCGAGCCGGGGCGGTTGCTGTGGGTCGACGTCTCCGAGCCGGTCGACAGCGACCTCGAGTGCCTGCGGGCCGAGTTCAGCCTGCACCCGTTGGCCCTGGAGGACGTGCGCCACCGCCACCAGCGACCGAAGCTCGAGCAGTACCCGACCCACAGCTTCCTCGTGGCCTACACCGGCCAGCTCCAGGAAGTGGACATCTTCGTCGGGCCTTCGTGGGTGGTGAGCGTGCGGGAGGGCGACGACTGGGGGCCGGCGTGGGCGGTCGACCCGGTCTTCACCCGCTTCGAGCGCACCCGTGCGGACAACAGCACA
>DASZJY010000220.1:0-13913 GCA_035947635.1 Acidimicrobiales bacterium
CGTCACCTGCTGCCCCCCGAACGTGACAGTGACGACCCAGGCGTGGAAGACCGCGCCCGGGAGGATCTCTGCCAAAGGAGCGACCGACAGCTCCGAGAGGTAGAGGCCCGCGACACATGCGGCGACCTCGCCCCAGAACAACCCATACATGAGCCGTCGCCATTGACCTGGAGGCTGAGCGGCGGCGAAGCGCCACATGAGCAGCGGCAGCGATGCACCGAGGACGAGCGCGCTGGTGGTGTGGACCCGGTGAACGGTCGAATCGCCACCGATGGGGACGAAGGCGGCCACCATCTGACCGGCCAGGCCCGCGAGCATGGCCAACGAGAACCCGGCGGACACCGGGAAGCGCCCTCGCAGGTGGTGGTGGAAGGCAGTCAGCAGGAGCGCCGGGACGGCCAGCCCGAGGGTGAACAGCACCGCCGACCGCGACTGGGTCCCGAGGTAGCTCAGGGGCTCCTCGCCCAGGAGATCGAAGCCGGCCAGGGCGGAGGCGGCGAGCAACGTCGTCCAAACCGTGACGACGGCCGCCACGCCCGTGTATTCGAGAGATCGGCGCATCCGCCGAGTGTTCGGCGCCAAGGGCCTCGCCGTATTGCGGGAGCCGAGGCACTTGGTCGCCTCCGGTCGCCGATGACCGCCCGACCGCACGCCCGCCGACCTAGAAGGTCGCCGGGCGGGGATCGGGGCGGTGGATGAGGCGGCTACTTGTTGGTGTCGCGAATGTCCTTGCTGCGCTTCTCACCGGGAGTCGGCTGCCGGCCGTCGTTGGCTGCCTTCTCCACCTGGTCGGTCTGACGCTTCACTTCGGCCTGGTCGGCCATGGGGTCTCCTGTCGGGCGCGGGTTCACGCGGTCGCGGCGACGTTCGTCGCCTGATGTGGGATACGTCCGTCGTTGAACACGACGCGGGAAGAAGCCGGCCGCACCCGGGGGTAGCGGCGACGCCACTACGTGATACCCGGCGCCCCTGACCGCCAACCTCGCGGGCTGTTGGCGAGACGCGGTTGGCACCCGCCGACGGAAGCGGCGAGACCCCGGATGGTGAACGGCTTGCGGGCCTACGCTGGCGGTCATGGGCCACGGCGCTGGGTGAGCATCCGGAGAGTCGTTCCGAACCTGGCCTCCGACGACCTCGCCGCGACCCGCGACTTCTACGTGAGCGTCCTCGGCTTCGAAGTCGTGATGGACATGGGCTGGATCGTCACGGTCGCCTCCCCCTCCAACCCGACGGCGCAGATCAGCTTCGCCGCCGACGGAATCCAGCCGCAGTCTGACGCACCAGTGATCAGCGTCGAGGTCGCCGACGTGGATGCCGTCCACGCGACGGCCCTCGCCCAGGGCTTCGACGTCACACGGTCCCTCAGGGACGAAGAATGGGGCGTGCGTCGGTTCTTCGTCCGTGATCCCGATGGCCGCGTGATCAACGTCCTGTCTCATCGAGTCGGCGCTCCGTAGGAACGACGAGTGCCGCGCCGGTGGCACGCGTGTCGTCAGGGCGCGAAGTGTCTACCCGTCGATCGCATGCCGCTCTCGACCGCTCCTTCCACGCGTTACCTCGCGCAACGATCGTGCCGAACAGATGCGGCATGCGAGAGGGGAGAGTTGGACCACTCAGCCCGGGTTTGCGGTGAGGCGCTGGGGCGAGGACGACTGGGCCCTGGACGCGGTGGACTGCGCTGCGTCCGAGGATCGACGGCGTCGAGCTACGCGTCGTGCTGGCGGACGAGCTCCGCCATCTCGGGTTTACCTTGCAGCCCAGCCTCCTGGAAGATCGCGGGCAGGTCGGGGTCGGACATGAAGTTCTTGAAGCCCACCTCGTCCCAGTCGAACACCACCCAGATGCGATTGGCGTCCGTGGGGTCGCGAAAGACCTGCGCACCCTTCGACCCGTGCTGCTTTCGCTTCTCCGCGCCCTTGGTTGAGAAAACCTTCCAAAAGCGGTCGAAGTCCTCGATCTTCGACGTCGACAGGATCATCTCCCCCCCCTCTCGGGCCGCTGGCGCGACTCCGAGCAGCGTCAAGGTATCGCGCCTCTCTTCCGAACGAAAGAGCGTCCTCTCGCCCTTCGAGTCCCACCGCCTTCGAGCGGTCGGCCGGCAGACCTGGTCTGCTGACCGGCCGTCCATGCCGGCCAACGAACCGCGACCGTTCAGGGGCTCGCGCCGGAGGACCCGTGTTACATCGCGCTGCACCGGTGCCGATACCGACGGTGCAGCGGATGGTCAGTACTTGGTCGCCACGTGCTCTAGGAGCAGTGGCTCGAAAAGCTGAAGCGTCTCTCTGATGGCGATGACGCGGTTCTGGAACTCCGCTGAGGCTCTCCACCGGGGCCGTACTCGGGCGGCGGTCGTGGGCAGTGTCGCGACTCACGACGCGCCACCTCACCATCGGGCAGAGAGGTGTCCTGGTTACCGTCCTGCGATGTAGCTGTCCCGGAGAACGTTCTTCTCGAGCTGCACTTCGTCGAGCCGGTGCTTCACGACGTCTCCTATGCTCACGATGCCGACCAATCGGTCACCGTCGAGCACCGGGAAGTGACGGGCACGGAGCTCGGTCATCTCGAGCATGACCTTCTCGACGCCGTCGTCCAGAGAGCATGTCGCTACCGATGTCGTCATGCCCTCCTTGACCTTCATCTTCAGGAGAGCCTCGCCGTGATCGGCCAGGCCTGTAATGACATCGCGTTCCGAGAGGATGCCTTCGATGCTCTCACCGTCGGGGGACACCACGAGCGCTCCGATGCTCTCATCTCGAAGACGTTGGACGGCGTCAGCGACACTTGCGTCGCCGGCAATCGTCTGGACGGTGGTTCCCTTGGCCTTGAGGATCTCGCCGACGCTCACGGGCCCTTCCTCCTCTTCAGCGTGGACGAACCGGAGCTGTCGGCACGGGTTGGCGCTGCGCCGTTCGACAGCCCCTCACCTTGGTCCTACCCATGACGTCCGTCCCTGTCTCACGCTTGCGGCCGCCGCACGCGCGGGTCGCGCAACTCTTCGTGCCCCTGGCGGCACGGACGACGTCGGTCGGCGTGGAGTCAAAGAGCACCCGGCGTGCAGGTGACCCGGCGGCATCAACGGTCTCGCCAGGTGGTCCCCGTTGAGGTGGGCGTCATCGTGGTCGAGCGCTCCGGTCGCATGCGAGGCAAGGCATCGCTGCCGTTTCAGGAGTAGCTACCTCGCGCCGCTGAGGTGCCGTATCGTGCGGGCGATCCGTCGAGTTGCCACTCGACAGCGTCCCTCAGAGGCACCCGATACCCGAACCGCATCGGCCTTCCGACCCGGCCTCAAGCGCTCTGTTCGAGCGTCGTATCGTAGCGGCGGGCGTAGTACGGATCACCTGCGGCGATGGCCGTTTCTCGGTAGCCGGTGAGAGCGTGGCGCGCGAGAGAAGCGACGGACTCAGGGTTTTCCAACAGGCGCATCTGCATCCAGAACGCCATCGACGCCCTCCGCGTCCTGTCCTCCCACGAGCCGTTGACCGGCTCGACGCCATCATCGAATGGATGCATCGCCAGCGCGGTGAGAGCAGCCGTCGACTGGGGCCAACCCCGGTCGGTGAACTCCCTGACGGCCGCCGCCCGGTGGAGCTCAGTCCTCGACGGACGGGCATTGCCGACCCTTTTGCGCTTGCGAAACATCCCTATGGCCTCCCGCGCTGAGCATCTTCTCACTTGACCGACGAGACGGGTGTTGTCCTCCTCGTCCGCTCGAGTGACTCGCAGGACGGAGCCTCACCGGTGGGCCGGGTGGAGTCCATGCAAGCGAGGTCTGAAGAGAGAGGAGCAGCCGGTCTCGGACAGATGGAGCCTTCGTCGTTCAGTGCGCCCGATGCCAGCTCGCCGAGCCGCGTAGCCTCGGTCGGTTGACGCTGGAGAAGGGCCTCGAATGCGTTGGCAGAGAACAATCGGCTCTCGGACCTCGAGCATCGACCACAGGGGGCGACGTCGTTGACCGCACCTGACGCGCCGATGCCGACGCAGCTGATCAAGATCTCAAAGGGCGCGGCGTACCCGGCCGGTAACGGAACGTGACATCGAGCTCTTCACGGAGATGACCGGCGACCGCACCCGTTGCACTACGACACAGCGCTAGCGACCGCAGGTCGGTTTTTGGCGGGATCATCGTCCAGGGTGGCGTGACCTCAGGGCTCCTCAACGCGCTCGTGGTTGACGACCTCCCCGGGCCGGGCAGCGTCGACGGGGTCACCGTGCTGGACGGCACGGCCCTCGTCTACCGCGAGTGGCTTGGCCTCGGTGTGTAGCGGTTCGGCCACACCGGGGGGCTCAGACGGTGCGTTGACCGTGACGTACGGAACGGGCGCGCAGCTTGTGACCGCTCGGCTCCCCTATCCGTCGACGTGCACGACGCGGGCCCATGGGGGGGCGGCCCACGGGCGGCCGCCGCGGCCGAGGGCGGCGCTCGTGACCATGCACACCACCACCTCCATGCCCTTGGGCGGCTGCTCGGGCCAGGGGGTGAGGCCGTCGGTGAGAACCACGACCACCGACGGTCGGGGGCGCAGGCGGCCGACGGCGTCGAGGCCGGCGCCCATGTCGGTGCCGCCGCCGCCGATGAGCTCGACGGCGGAGGCGGAGCTCACCCGTCGCACCGACTTCACCTGGGCGTCGACCGACAGGACGCGCACCTGGCCGCGGGCGAGGCCGACGCCCTTGAGCACGCCGTCGATCTCCGCCAGCAGCTGGGCCAGCTGCTCCTCCGACATCGAGCCCGAGGTGTCGCACACGATGGCGACCTCGGGGACCGGGCGCTCCAGCGCCGGCAGGAGAACGCCGGGGGTGGCGTGGGCCCGGCGGGAGGGCCGTCGGTAGGTGTAGTCGACCCGGCCGCTCACGGTGCTCACGCCCTTGCGGATCTCGGCGGCCAGCACCCGCCGCCAGTCCACCTTGGGATCGAGCTGGTTCTCGGCCCAGCGCTTCCAGCCCGACGAGAGCCGGCCCCTGCCCTCGCGCATGTATCGGAGCACGTTGTTGGCGACCTGGCAGCGCAGCAGGTGGCGCTCGCCCGGCGGCATGCCGCTCCCCTGGTCGCCCGACAGCTCCCACTCACGTGCCTGGGCGTCGGCGCCGCTGCCGCAGTCGGGCTCACCGTGGGTCTCCAGGTGCTTGGCATGGAAGTATTCCTCGGCCAGGCGGCCCGGCGCCCATCCCAGCTCCTGGGGCACGATCCGGTCATCGGGCAGCCGTAGCCCGGTGCCCACGAGGTCGTCGTTGATCTCGGCGTCGGCCGCCAGCGCCCAGTTCTTGGCGCCGTGCCGCTCGACGCCGAGGCCGCGGGCCCGCCCGGCGTGGTCGCGCACGAGGTGCCCGGCGTGGTGGACGAGGAGACTGCCCAGGATCTCGATGCTCCAGCGGTCGACCAGGTCGGGGTCGACGTAGAGGCGCCACGACTCGTCGACCGTGACCTTGCCCAGCCCGGGGACGGCGACGACGGGCGAGGCAAAAATGGCGGCGGCCAGGTACGGATGGCGGCTCACCGCCCAGAGCCGGGCCAGCGACAGCTTGTGTGCGTCGAGCGCGGCACCAGGCGCCCCATCGGACGACGCAGGCTGAGCGGGCGGCGACGGCGAGGTCACACCCAGTTGGCGCCCTTGAGCAATGGGGCGAACAGCTTCACCTCGGGCGGGGCGGGGGCGCCCTTGGGACGGCACGCGGCCAGCACCCGGGCGGCGACGGCGGCCACGTCGGGAGCGGCCTCACCCGCCTTGCCCAACACCCGCCACCCCGCGAGCCAGCGCTCGACCGTGGGGTTGGAGGCGACCGCCGACGCCACCGAGGACAGCACCGCATAGGCGCGGTCGCCGCGCTCGGGTACCTGGAAGCTGTCGGGGTCGGCCAGCACCTCCTCGGGGTCGGGGAGGTCCATCTCCATCTGCCACATGAGGAGCTCGATGCCGGCCCCGTCGCCCACCGAGCCGGTGATGAGGGCTGTCTCCGCCTCGGTCGACACCTCGGCCGCCTTGGCCGCGGTCCAGAGGCGGGCAGCCATGTCCCAGGTGCGGGGGCTGGGCCATCCCCTCCCGGCGCGGGCGGCGTCGGTGGGCAGGTCGAGGGCCAGGCCGGGCCGCACGGTGATGAAGGCCGAGATCAGGCCCCGGGTGGCGGGGATGCCCGCCTCCCAGCCGTCGGGCAGGACGGGTACCAAAGGTGCGTCCCAGCCGCCGGCCAGTCCCCGGGCCAGGACGGCGGGCTCGACCTCCCAGTCGAGGTGGCAGAAGCGGTTGGCGAGGGGAGCGGCCAGGTCCCACCCGTCGGCCGCCTGCTCGGGCGGGTTGGCGGCCGCCACTACGACGATCCCGTCGGGCAGCTCGAGATCGCCCACCACCCGCTCGAGGACGACCCGGAGCAGGGCGGCCTGCACCGCGGGGGGAGCGGTGGAGATCTCGTCGAGGAACAAGAGGCCTCGTTCGGCGGCGGCAAGGCGTTGGGCCCAGCGGGGCGGGGCCATGTGCACCTCGGCGCCGGCGACGATGGGCAGCCCGGCGAAGTCCGACGGCTCCCGGATGGCGGCGATCACTGTCTCGCACGGCCATCCCATGGCGTCGGCCATGGCCCGGATGGCGGAGGTCTTCCCGGTGCCCGGCGCCCCCCAGAGCAGGACAGGCACCTGGGCGGCGACGGCCAGCCCGAGGGCCTCGACCGTGCTCTCCTGGCTCACGCCGGCCACCGTACCCCCGCGCCGCCGAGAAACCGGTCGCCGAACGCGGTTAACAATTTCCACAGGGGTGGGATAGTGGACCTACGGGCGAAACGGCGATTGAGCACAACATGAAGCTCCGAGCTCAATACAAGGCCCTGCGCAGCTTCCACCGGACGGTGAAGCCACTGGGGCGCACGTCTGACGGCCACCTCCTTTTCGCCGTCGACTCGCTCGAGCTGGTGCTGCCGGAGGGCGCCCGCCACTTCCACCGGGTGCTGGCCTGTTCCCGCTGCGGCAAGGAGATGGTGGAGTGGGACCGGGCCGTCACCCGCCCCCACGACCTCAGCGTCCGGCGACGGGAGCGGCTCTGCGAGACGTGCTCGGCCGTACCTCCCCCGGGGGAGACGGCCCACCCTGACCTGGAGACGTCCCCGGCGCTCGACCTACCGGAGGTGGACCCGGAGGAGGACGCCACCATCGCCGAGGCCAGGCACGTGGAGACGGAGTAGGTCTCGCCGAGCCCGCCGCCAGATACGATCGTCCGATGGACATCTCCCGGGCCGGGCTGCTGACCTGGGCGCGCGCCCCCGAGGGTAGAAAGCTCGTCCGCTACAGCATGGTGTCGGTCGTCTCCGTCGTCGTGTACGAGTTCCTGTTGTTCGTCTTCCTCGGCCTCATGCACTGGAGCGCGGCGTTGGCGAACTTCTGGGCCGTCTCGATATCGGCCATCCCCTCCTACTACCTCAACCGGGCCTGGACATGGGGCAAGACCGGCCGCTCCCACCTCATGAAGGAAGTGGTGCCCTTCTGGGGCATGGCTCTGCTGGGCCTCGCGTTCTCCACCATCGTCGTCGACTTCGCCAAGGACGGCGCTGACAACGTGACGTCGGTCCACCTGGTGCAGACGCTCATCGTGATGTTCGCCGGGCTGGCCGCCTTCGGTGTCCTCTGGATCGCCAAGTTCGTGGTGCTGAACCGGGTCCTCTTCGTCCACCGCCCGCAACCGGCCTCGGAGCCGGCGGACGAGACGCCCGAGCGGCAGCACTGAACGCCGGTCGCCGCGGCCGGTGTCCGACTACCGAGCGTTCCTCCGGGCCGCCGCCTCCCTCCGGCCGCCCGACGCCGAGGCGGCGTCGGAGGCAGCGGCCCACCACCTCCGGCTGACCAAGCCCCGGGGGTCGCTGGGAGCACTGGAGGGCCTTGGAGTGCGCCTGGCCGGCATGGCAGGGACATCTCCTCCTCCGCTGCCGTCGCCGGCGACGGTCGCAGTCTTCGCCGGCGACCACGGTGTCGTCGCCGAAGGGGTGACGCCGTGGCCCCAGGAGGTGACGGCGCAGATGGTGGCGACGTTCTGCGCCGGTGGGGCGGCGGTCAACGTGCTGGCCCGCCATGCCGGGGCACGGGTGGTGGTGGTCGACGTCGGGGTGGCCGCCCCCCTGGAGGACGCCCCCGGCCTGTGCCGGGCGAAGGTCCGCCCCGGGACGGCCAACCTGGCCCGGGGGCCGGCCATGACCGTCCCCGACGCGGGTCGGGCCCTGGACGTCGGCGCCGAGGTGGCGGCCCAGGCGGTGACGGCCGGCGCCCGGTGCCTGGTGACCGGGGACATGGGGATCGCCAACACCACTGCGTCCGCCGCGCTGATCGCCGCCTTCACCGGGCGGCCGGCCGCCGAGGTGACCGGGCGGGGCACCGGCATCGACGACGCCATGTGGGCGCACAAGGTGTCGGTGGTCGAGCGGGCGCTCGACCGGGCCCAGGCGGACGGCAGCGTGGCCGGCGGCCCTCTGGCGGTGCTCGCCTCGCTGGGCGGCTACGAGATCGCCGCCCTGGCCGGCTTCGTGGTGGGGGGGGCCGCCGCCCGGGTGCCGGTCGTGGTGGACGGTGTGGTCGCCCTGGCCGCCGTGCTGGCGGCCGGCGCCCTGGCCCCCGTCGCCCTCGCCTACTGCGTGGCCGGGCACCGGTCCACCGAGCCGGGGGCGTCGGCAGCCCTGCAGCACCTCGGAACGGAGCCGCTTCTCGACCTCGGCCTCCGGCTGGGCGAGGGCACCGGAGCGCTGCTCGCCCTCCCCCTCGTGGAAGCGGCGGCCAAGGTGCTCAGGGAGATGTCGACGTTCGACGCCGCCGGCGTGACCGCCAAGGACTGAGTCCTTGGTCCTCGAGGCGGCGTCACTCACCGCACCCTTGCCCGCCGGCGCCGGAGCCATGCCCGATGAGCTCCGGGCGGTCGCCTGTGACGCCATCGGCTTCATGCCCGAGGAGGAAGGCCTGGTCCTTCACGCCGCCGGCTTGGTGGCGGCCGCGGTCGGCCCGCTCCTCGAGGTGGGCACCTACTGTGGGAAGTCGGCGGTGTACCTGGGCGCCGCGGCCCGGGCGGCGGGCACGCTGCTCTTCACCGTCGACCATCACCGGGGGTCGGAGGAGCTCCAGGCGGGTTGGGAGCACCACGACCCGCGGGTCGTCGACGCCGCCACCGGGCGCATCGACACCCTGCCCCTCTTCCGGCGCACCGTCGAAAGGGCCGGGCTCGGGAGCTGGGTTGTGCCCGTCGTCGGCCACTCAGCCGGGGTGGCCTGCCACTGGCGTACGTCGCTGGGGCTGGTGTTCATCGACGGTGGCCACGGGTGGGAGCCCGCCCTCGCCGACTACGAGGGCTGGGCGCCCTTGGTCGCCGCCGGGGGGCTCCTGGCCATCCACGACGTGTTCCCCGACCCGGCCGACGGCGGGAGGCCGCCCTACGAGGTGTACCGCCGGGCGCTCGGCTCCGGCGCGTTCGCCGAGGAGACCGCCCTGGGCCACGGCTCGCTGCGGGTGCTCCGCCGGGTGGCCGAGGGGTGGTGAGGGCCCGCCGGTCGTGGGCCGCCCTCGCCGCCCTGACCGTTGTCGCCGGCTCCTTCGGTGGCTGTGGCGACGGCGACGGTGACGGTGACGCCGCCCCGCCGCCGCAGGCGACGGTCGCCGGGGTGCCGCCCCGCCAGGTGGAGGGAGCGGTGAGGGGCCTGTGCGAAGCGAGGGAGGAGGCCGGCTCCGACGTGAACTCGGCCCGAGCGAGCTTCTACGATCACTCGCACGAACCCCTGCACGGCATCGCCCGGGCCCTCGAGCCCGTCGACCGGTCGATGGTCAGCCGCCTGCTCGAAGCCAAGGAGGCAGTCGAAGCCGGCCTCGCCTCTGCGTCCCCGGGCCCGTCGCTGACCGCCGACGTGGACATGTTGCTGCAGGCCACCCGGGCCAGCCTGGCCCGGCTCTCCGTCCCTCCGCCCTCGTGCCCGTGACGCCCTTCGTGCGCAGCCGCGTCGTCGTCCTGGCTCTGGCGGTGGCGGCGGTGGTGGCCGCCTGCTCCTCCGGCGACGACGGCAACGGGTCGACCGCCCCGCCTGCCGACGGCGAGCTGTCCGTCCAGGTCGCCAGCTTCGACGTGGCCGTCGGTCCACCGAGCCGGTTCATGATCGGCGTCCTCACCCCCGAGAACGAGTTGGTGGGGTTTGGCACGGTCGACCTGCGGTTCGTGTTCGTGGGCACGGGCCAGGGCACCGTCGCCCGCCAGCCGTCGGCGCCGGTGAAGGCGTCGTACGTCCTCATCCCGGGCGCCACCGCCCCGTCGCCGGAGCCGGCCGAGCCTCGGTTCGTGAAGGGGAGCGAGCGGGGCGTGTACGTGGCCGACGCCGGCTTCGACCGGGCCGGCTTCTGGCAGGTGGAGGCGACGGTCCGGATCGACGGCCGCGAGCGACGGGGGACGGGCGCCTTCCCCGTGAACGAACGCCACGCTGTTCCCGCTCCCGGCGACCCCGCCCTGCCCACTGAGAACCTCACCCTCTCGACGCCCGACGCCCCTCGGGCCGCCGTCGACTCCCGGGCCGGCAGCAACGGCGAAGTGCCCGACCCCGGCCTGCACGGCACGACCATCGCTGCCGCCCTGGCCAGCCGTCGCCCGGTGGTGGCGGTGTTCTCCACGCCTGTCTACTGCCAGAGCCGGTTCTGCGGGCCGGTCACCGACGTCGTCGACGAGCTGGCCCGAAGCTACGGCGACCGGGCGAGCTTCGTGCACATCGAGATCTGGCGGGACTTCCAGGGCCAGGCCCTCAACAAGGCGGCGGCCGACTGGCTCCTTCGCGACGACGACCTCACCGAGCCGTGGGTGTTCGTCATCGGGGCCGAGGGCCGCATCGCCGCCCGCTTCGACAACGTCGTCACCCGTGCCGACCTCGAGCCCCTCCTACAGCAGCTCCCGGTGATCGGCCCCGCCGCCTGACCCCCCTTTTGCCACGGGCGGTGGGTGCCGGCGCAGCCGGCGTAACGACAACGAGTTCGGCTTCTAGACGCCCGTGATCGGTGGGGGCGGGGCCTGCTGGCGGCGCTGCCAGTTGGGGCGGTCGCGGTCGTCGGGAGGGGCGGGCTCCCGGCCCTCGAGCCGGGCCTCGGCCCACCGGCTCAGCCAGTCCCCCGGCGGCAGGGCGGCGGCCACCGCGGCCAGGTCGGTGCGGGCCCCGTGGAGGTCGCCGCTGGCGAGCCGGGACACGCCCCGGCAGTAGCGGACCCGGGGATCGGCGAGGACGTCGCCCGTGACGTTCTCGAACGCGGCCAGGGCCAGGTCGGGCCGGTCGAGCTGGGTGAGGGCGAGGCCCTGGTTGGCCCACAGCCGTTGCCGCACGTCGACGCTCCCGCCGTCGACCGGGCCCCCGGCGGCCGCGCCCACGTCGGCCCGGCGGGGAAGGGTCGCGTCGGCCTCGAGCCCGGCGCGGGTGGCGAGCAGCGCCTGGTTCCACCGCCCCTGGTACATGGCCAGGCGGGCCCGGGCCAGGTGCAGCCGGGCGGGGTCGTCGGAGGCGGTGCTCGCACCGTGGTCGAGGGTGGAGGCGGCCAGGTCGAGCTCGCCGTGGGCGGCGAACAGGTTGGCCAGGGCCAGTCGCTTCTCAACGTCGGCGGGGTCTCGTGTCACGGCCTCCTCCAGCGTCGCCAGCTCGGCCTCCCGGCCGCTGGAGGCCGCGAACAGGGTTCGGCGCAGCCCTCCCTTCCACCACCGCCACATGCCCCAGAGAAGGAGGCCGTGGGCGACCGCCGTCACGACGGCGGGCCCCGGCGTGGCCTCGAAGTCGTAGATGGTGAGCCAGTCCCCGAAGCGGGCGGTCAGCGAGAACAACGGGTAGCCGACGAGCGCGAACAGCACCTCGAAGGCGCCGCCGAGCACCAGCAGGTAGCGGAACGGCCGCCGCAGCCCCGTCCCGAACGCGCCCGCGCCGATCATGGCCAGAGCAACGATCGCGCTGACCAGGTTGCCGGACAGGGCCACGAACCAGCTCTCCAACGGCGTGAGCTCGCCCAGCACCGTCACCGACCCCTCGAAGAGCCCGTAGTGGATCCCTCCGACCTCGGCGCCCACCGCGAGGGCAGCGGCGGCGTGCCCGAGCTCGTGCAACAGCACGACGATCGGGGGGACGAGAAAAACCGACGCCTGGCTGGCCACCCGCCGGTCGTCGGCGGTGAAGTCGTCGTCGACGAACCCCCGCCAGCCCCGGATCAGCCCGACGAGGGCAAAGAGGGCGCCGAAGCCCAAAATCAGGTCCATGCCCACGCGGCTCGGGTCGAAGCCCATGGGCCGATGCTACGGGCTTGCCCAACCGCGGCGGCACCGGGCACACCGCGGCGGCCCGCCGTACAGTGCGGCGGAGAGCGCAGAAAAAGGGGGCAGGCGGTGGCTCGCTACGACGTGGTCATCGTGGGCATGGGGTCCGGCGGCATGGTGGCGGCGGAGTTCGCCGCCACTCTCGGTCTGCGGGTGGGCGTGGTCGAACGCTCCCGGGTGGGAGGCGACTGCCTGTGGACCGGCTGCGTCCCCAGCAAGGCGCTGCTGGCGTCAGCCAAGGCGGCCCACACCATGCGGGTGGCCGACCGCTACGGGCTTCCCTCGGTGGTTCCCGAGATCGACACGTCGCTGGTCTGGAAGCGCATCCGTGCGATCCAGCAGGACGTGGCCACCACCGACGACGACCCCGACCGGTACCGCGCCATGGGCGTGGAGATCGTGTTCGGCGACGCCCGCCTGATCGGCCCCAACGCCGTCCAGGTGAGCGGAGCCGACGGCACCCGTGTCCTCGAGACCCGCTTCGTGCTCCTCTGCACCGGGAGCCGCCCGGCTGTCCCTCCCATCGAGGGCCTTGCCGACGCCGGGTTCCTCACCAGCGAGAACGTCTTCGAGATCGAGCGGGCGCCCCAGAGCGTGGTGATGATCGGCGGCGGGCCCATCGCCATCGAGATGGCCCAGGGCTTCGCCCGGCTGGGCATCGGCGTGACGGTGCTGCAAAAGGGGCCGGGCATCCTGCCCCGCGACGAGCCCGATTTGGTGGCCGCCCTCACCGCGGTGCTACGCGAGGACGGGGTCGACCTCCGCGTCAACGTGGAGACGCAGCGGGTCACGGTGGACGACAGGCACAAGGTCGTGCACGGCATCGAGAACGGCGCGGCCGACAGCTGGGCGGCTGAGGACCTCCTGGTCGCGGTGGGACGCCGTCCCAACATCGAGGGGCTCGGCCTGGAGGACGTCGGGGTGAAGGTCGGGCGACGGGGGGTCGAGGTGGACCAACGGATGCGCACCAGCGTCTCGTCGATCTACGCCGCCGGCGACCTGGCCGGGCGGTTCCTCTTCACCCACTCGGCCGCCTACGAGGGCGTCCGGGCCATACGCGACATGTTCTTCCCGGGGAAGGGGACGGTCACCGACTTCGTCCCGTGGTGCACCTTCACCGACCCCGAGCTGGCCCACGCCGGCCTCACCGTCGCCGAGGCACGCGAGCGCCATGGCGACGACGTCGACGTGTGGCGGCTCGACCTCAACCACTCCGACCGGGCTCGGGCCGACGGCGCCACCGAGGGCGCCATCGTCATCGTGACAGTGGACAAGAAGGTGGTCGGGGCCCATGTCCTCGCCCCCTCGGCCGGCGAGATGATCCACGAGCTGGCCCTGGCCATCAATCAGGGGTTGCGGTTCTCCGAGGTGGCCAGCCTGATCCACGTGTACCCGACCCTCTCGACGGGCATCGGCCAGCTGGCCGCCGAGGCCGCCTTCGAGGGCGCCAAGCGCCTGCGTTGGCTGGTGCGGAAGGAGAAGTAGGGACGCCGGCGGCCAGGCCGCCGCGGATCAGTCCTTGCCCTTGCCCCTGCCCCCGCGTCCCCCGCCGCCGCCCTCGTCACCGCCGCCGCCGCCCTCGTCACCGCCGCCGCCGCCCTCGTCACCGCCGCCGCCGCGCTCGTCACCGCCGCC
>DASZJY010000221.1:0-2719 GCA_035947635.1 Acidimicrobiales bacterium
CGCCGCCAACCTGGTCGGCGGCGACGACACGGCCGTGGGCCGCTTGCCCTGTGCGGTCGACCTCGGCCCCGAGCCGTTCGTTACTCCACCGGCCGTCCTCGGCCCCGCCCCCACCGGACGGGAGCTCGAGGGGTTCTGGGACTACCTCGACCGGGTCCGCGCCCGGCCGCCGCGGATGGTCGTCCTTGCCAACAACTGGTACCAGCTCGGCTGGCCGGGGTTGATGAGCCGGCGAACGGTCGCCGCCGAGCTCGACGGGTTCGCCGCCGTCAGCACCGAGCACGGGCTCCCGCTCGACGCCTACTGCCTCGACGACAACTGGGAGGGAGGGTGGCGCAAGGACACGGGCGTCTGGGGCCGGTTCGACCCCACGCGGTTCCGGGGCGGTCTCCCCGCCCTCCAGGCGGCCGCCGGGCCGGTGGGCATCGGCCTGTGGGTGAGCCCGTTCGGCGGCTACGGCTCCCGAGCGGCGACCCGGGTGGCGTGGGGAAGGAAGCTGGGGTTCGAGATCGATCCCGGCATCGACGCCGCCGGGACGCCGAACGGCTGGGGGGAGCGCCTGTGCCCGGCGGGGCGGCGGTACGGGGCCCATCTGGCGTCGGCCCTGGGAGGGTGGACGGCGGCGGGCGTGCGCTACTGGAAGCTCGACGGTGTGCAGTTCGACTGCCAGGGGCCCGACCACGGCCATGCCACCGGGCCAGGTGGGCGCACGGACCAGATGGACCGCTTCGCCGCCCTCCTCGACCAGATCTCGGACGGGGGCGTGGCCATGGCGTTCACGAGCGGGTCCAACCCCTCGCCCTGGTGGCTGCGCCACGCCGACTTCCTGTGGCGGGGCGGGCTGGATGACACGGCCGTCGAGCTGGCCGGGCCCCGCCTCGTCCGCTTCGACACCTACATCGACGATTGCCTGAACGACTACCGGGACACGGCCCTGCCCGTGTCGGCGCTGGTCACCTTCAGCGTGGTCGAGAACGGGGCGGTGAGCTACCGGGAGCGGGGCCAGGGTCTCGACGACTGGGAGCGCCACTGCTGGTGGATGGTCGGGCGCGGGACGCTCCATCACGACCTGTACTGCGCCCCGGACTCGCTCTCCGGCCCGGAGTGGGCGGCCGCCGCCCGGGCCCTGCTCTGGGCTCGGGAGCGCCAACATGTCCTGGCCCGCAGCCGCATGGTCGGCGGCAATCCAGTGGCCGGCGAAGTCTACGGCTTCGTCTCCCGGCGAGGACCGGAGGCGGTCGTCGCCCTGCGGAACCCGGCCTCCACCGCGCAGACCTTCCGCCTCACCCTCTCCGAGCTGGCCGGGCCCGAGGTGGGCGACGGCCCCGTCGCCGTGACCACGCCATGGAGCGACGCCGGCCCGCTTCCCGAGAGCCTCGACCCGGATGAGCCGCTGACCGTGCGCCTCCCTCCCTACCGAGTGCTGGTCCTCACCGCCACCTCGGGCGAACCGTTCCGAGAATCGGCTGGCGACGGACCATCTTCCAAAACAGTTCGCGGAGGATGACGCTCGTCGCTCGGGGGGGCCTCAGCCTTGTTCCGCATCCGGTTCGTCGGGCGGGGTGTGCTCCTCGTCGGGCGCCTGGGAGCGGCCCCAGTGACGCCCGACGCGCAGCTCGGGGCGGCTCGCCCCTCGGCGGGCGCTGCGACTGCGGTTGCGGAGGAGGCTGACGGTGGAGGTCCGCACCGACCGGTCCGACGACCACGGGGCGTACGGCGCCCCCACCAACCCGGCCAGCGTCACGAGGACGGTGTCGTAGTTCACCCGCCAGCCGGCGAAGTCCCGCCACGCCTGGTCGCGGTCGGGCTTGAGCTTGATGCCGGCGGCGGCCAAGCGGTCGTACGCCTCGTCGTACTCCTCCCGGTAGAGCGTGATCTCGTCGGTGGGCCGGGGGTCGGGGTCGTACTCGAGCCCGAAGTAGTCGGCGATGCGGCGCAGGCACAGGGTGCCAGCCCGGATCATGAGCTCGGCGTCGGGGTCGTGCTCCTCCATCGTCGACGAGGCCAGGGCGGCTGCATCCAGCACCGCGCCGGCGGCCGTCACCCACGAGTGCTCGGGCTGGGGCGAGCGGAAGAATACGAGGGCCGGGAACGAGGTGTGGCTCTCCTCGGTCTCGACGAACCATCCCTCCCAGCGGTCCCACAGCCCGGCCAGGCCGCCGAGCCAGGAGATGCGGGCGAAGCGCTCGAGGATCTCCGGCCCCGACGGCGGCGACCCCGCCCGCACCTCGAGGTGGGCCACGGCCGCCTCCCGCCGGGAGAAGGCGGTGTAGATGCTGGGCAGGTAGGTGATGACGAGGGCCAGGAGGATCAGGCCCAGGCTCGCCTCGGTGACGGCCAGGAAGATGGTGGGCAGGTCGTTGGGACGGAGGAAGCCCAAAGTGAAAAGCGACGAGCCGCTGAGCGTCACCGCCTCCCGCAGCGGCTGGCTCCCGAGCGACCAGAACATCGCCGCGTAGCCCGTGCCCACCAGCGCGAGCCACACCAGGGCCAGCGCCAGCAGGCTCAGCGGCGCGTACGGCGCCATCACCCGGTCCCGCCGCTCGTAGGAGGGCGCTCGTCCCAGCCGTATCCGGAACAGCACCCGCATGGCCAGGAAGACGGCGGTCGTCAGCCTGGTCTGCACCCCTCGGGGCAGCACGACCGTGCGGATCGCCGACGCCAGCGTGGCCGCCACGAGCAAGGCCCCGGCGGCGAAGGCGGCGGCGTCGACGAGAAC
>DASZJY010000222.1:0-2153 GCA_035947635.1 Acidimicrobiales bacterium
GGCGGCCGCACCGCCGAGCATGGCGAGGGCGTGGGCCAGCCCGAGCACCATCACCCGGTCGCCGCCGGAGGCGAGGACGAAGAGCACCGCCATCAGGGCCGACCCGACGGCCGCCACACCGAGGTTGACGATGGCCGGGGAGCGGGTGTCCCCGGCGGCGTAGGAGGCCCGGGTCAGGAGGTGGAACCCGGAATAGCCCACCAACCCCAGCGCGTAGGCCGCCAGCACGTCGGCCGCCAGGGTCGCACCCCCGGCATCGAGGCTGCCCAGGCGGAGCAGCGAGAGAGCGGGACGGGCGAGAGCCACGAGGGCGGCGGCGGCGGGGACGGCGAGAAACACGACAATTCCTCCCCACCCGGCGACCGCGTCGGAGAAAGCGCGCCAGCGACGGGCGGCAGCCTCGGCCGCCAGGCGCGGGTAGACGGCGGTGATGGTGGGGTGGGCCAGCACGGCGTGGGGAAGCAGGAACACGGTGAAGGCGAGGTGGTAGGCCACGACGCCGCCCTCCACCCGGTTGGCCAGGACGAGGGTGGTGGCCACCAGCACCTGGCTGAATGCGAGGTAGGCGGCGCCCCACGCGCCGGCCCGGCCCAGCCCGCGCAGGCCCGGGTGGCGGGGGTCCCAGCGGGGGCGCACCCGCAGCCCCGCCCGCCAGGCGTCCACCAGGGGGACGAGGGTCATCGCCGCCACCCCGACGGTGGTGCCGACCGCCAGCACCAGGCGCTGCGACAGCGGGAGGTCGAGGCCGGCCACCCCGGCGCCCGCCTCGTCCCCTCGCCGCAGCAGCCAGAACAGGCCCATGGTGGCGATGACGAAGAGGTTGTTGGCCACCGGTGCGAGCGCCGCCGCCCGGAAGCGGCGGGCGCCGTGCAGGAGGGCGGTGGTCACCGCGCCGACGGCGTAGAGGAGGACCTGGGGCAGGAAGAGAAGGAGAAGGAAGGATCCCAGGCGGACCTCCCGGGCCCGGACCACCGGGTCGTCGACGGCGACGGTGAGCGCACGCATGATCAGGCCCCGCCCGAGCAGCCCGAGGCCCACGACCGCGCCCAACGCAACGAGCGCCACGCCCAGGATGGCACCGGCGACGTCGCCGGCCTCGTCGTCGCGGGCCTCGTCGAGCAGGCGGACGAACGGCGGCACGAGCACGCTGGACAGCAACCCGGCGGCCAGCAGCTCGAACAGGACGTTGGAGACGAGGTTGGCGGTCTGGTACGTGTTCCCGAGGAACGTCGTCCCGAGGGCCCCCGCTACCGCCAGCACCCGCAGCAGCCCGGTGACCCGGGAGGCGACGTTGCCCGCGGTGATCTGAGCGGCGGCCCGAGCCACCCCCTCCGGCCGCTCCTCGGTCATGCCTGGTCGGTAGGCAGGAGGCGCTGGGCGCCGGGGCCCACGCCGTAGTGCCCGGTGCGGGGCACGGCCAGGTCGTCGAGGGCGAGGACGGCGGCGGCCTGGCCCATCGGCGACTCGAGGTTGTCGACGGTGGAGATGCGGGCGCCGACCACGTCGTCCTTGCGGAGGAGCCCCACGAACACCCCCCGGCCGCCGGGGCTGTCCTGGCCCGCCTCGGCCGCCACCACCCGGGCCGACGACAGCCCCAAGGCCTGGGCCAGGGGCAGGGCGATCTGGTCGTCGCCCACGTCGGCGCCCGCGCCGGAGACGAGTGCCACCCTCATGCCCTCGCGGGGCAGGGTGGCCAGCGCCGAGGTGGGCGAGGTGGCGTTGTCGGGCGGCCCTTCGTAGGCGACGAACCCGCCGGCCACGAGCGTGGGCAGGAGCTCGGCCTCGCTACCCCCCTCGAGCACCGCCGCCACCCGCACGAGCGCCTGACGGCGCAGGACGTCGGGCTCGTCGGGGGACAGGCCCAGGCCGGCGGCGAGCGCTCTGGCATCACCCTCGTTGTCCAGGCGCATCTTGGCCGTGAACCAGAGGGTGCCGGCCACGTCCGCCTCCGAGCTGGCGAGGGCATGGCGGAGGCCGTCGACCGGCTTGCGGTCGACCCCGGTGACCGCCACGACCAGCACGGTGACGCCCTCGAGGTGGCCCTCGGCGATGCGGTCGCGGGCCTGGTCGGCGAAGTCGCGTACGGTGCGGAGCTGCTCGTCGAGCCGGCGGTTCTCGGCCTGGGTGGCCTTGACGGAGTTCTCGACCCGGTC
>DASZJY010000223.1:0-4111 GCA_035947635.1 Acidimicrobiales bacterium
GCGGTAGTCATCGGGCAGCGGCAGCGGCCACACCGGCTCGCCCGCCCGGTCGGCCGCCGCCCACAGCTGGTCGACCCAGCCCGGGTGGTTGCCCATGAGCCCGGCGACCTTGGGGCCGAGGGCCACGATGCAGGCGCCGGTGAGGGTGGCCAGGTCGACGATGGCGTCGACCCCCTCCTCTACCGCCAGCGACAACCCGTCGGCGAGGACCAGACGGCCCTCGGCGTCGGTGTTGAGGACCTCGACGGTCTTGCCGTTGCGAATCTCGAGGACGTCCCCCGGCTTGGTCGCCCGCCCTCCCGGCATGTTCTCGGTGGCGGGCACGAAGGCGGTGACGGCGACATCGGGGGCGAGCTCGGGCAGGGCGGACATCGTCGCCACGACGGCGGCCGCCCCCGACATGTCGGTCTTCATCGTCTCCATGCCCTCGGCCGTCTTGATCGACAGCCCTCCCGAGTCGAAGGTGATCCCCTTGCCCACCAGGGCGACGTGGCCCCGGGCCTCCCCGGGCGGCCGGTAGGAGAGCCGGATGAGGCGGGGCGGCTCGTGGGAGCCGCGGGCTACGCCCAGCAGCCCGCCCAGCCGCTCCTCGGCGGCGTCGACCTCGTCCCAGACGGTCAGCTCGAGGCCGCTCCGCGCCGCCACCTCCGCTGCCACCTCGGCCAGGCGCGTCGGCGTCATGGCGCCCGCCGGCTCGTTCACCAGGTCGCGGGCCATGGCCACGGCGGCGGCGATCCGCTCGCCCCGGGCCACCCCCCGCTCGGCGTCCTCGCCCTCGGCAACCACGGTGAAAGCCTCGAGCCGGCACGGGTCTGGATCGCCCTTGTAGCGGGTGAACCGGTAGGCGGCGAGGGCGGCGCCCTCTGCCACCGCCTGGGCGGCCGCTTCGGGGGCGAGCGCGGCGGGGGCGGCCGCCAGCAGGGTGGTGGCGGCCGTGCGGCTGTGCCACGCCGCCCTGACCAGGGCGGCGGCCGCCCGCCGCAGCGTCTCCGCCTTCATCTCCTCGCGCTCGCCCATCCCCACGGCGATCACCGTCGACCCGTCCTCGGCGGGCAGTGCCAGCGTGTCGCCCACCTCGGCCTCGAAGTGCCGGTCGTTCAGCCAGTCCCGGTCGAGCTCGACCCCGGCGCCGGAAGGCAGGTCCAGCCCGGCGAACACGGGCACCCCGAGCACCACGGCGTCGGCGGGCACGTCGGGGGCAACGGCGAGGTTCATGGGCATCAGGGGGTCACTCCCTCGGACGGGCGGGCAGGGGCTCTTCCTCCTGCCAGCGAGCCATGGTCCAGAGCAGGTCGGACAGGCGGTTGAGGTACGGCACGACGTGCGAGCCGGGGGCGGCGACGGCCAGCGCCTGCCGCTCGGCTCGGCGCACGACGGCACGGCCGAGGTCGAGGAACGCCGACGCCACCGACTGTCCGGGGACGACGAACTCGGCGGGCGGCTCGAACCGCGCCGACAAGTCGTCGATGAGCCGCTCGAGCCCCTCGACCATCCCGGCGGTGACCAGCGTGGCGTCGGGACGGAGCTTCGAGCGGTTGTCGGGGGCGGTCGCCAGCTCGGCCATCAGCACCCAGAGCTCCCGCTGGAGCCGCACGAGGAGCGTCTGCAGCTCCGTTGCCCGCTCGGCCGCGCTGCGGGCGAGTCCGAGGACGGCCTGGGCCTCGTCGACGTCGCCGCACGCGGCCGGCTGGGCCGAGTCCTTCCGCACCCGCCCCCCGAACAACAGCCCGGTGGTGCCGTCGTCGCCGGTGCGGGTGTAGATCCTCACGGGCGCCCGAGCCTACCCGGACGCCTCCAGGCCCCCGGAGGCGCCGTCCGCCCGGCTCAGCCCACCCGGAAGGCGGCGCGCACGCGCGGGGCGGCGACCACCAGGGCGTCGTCGTCCTCGTCGTCCCAGGCAGCGTCGAGCGACGTGGGCGCGGTACGGGTGACGGGACGGGCGGCGCGGCGGTCACGCCGACGCACCAGCAGCCCGAGGTAGGCGAGGAAGCAGTTGTCGACCGCGAGGTGGACGGCGAGCGCCGTTCTCCCACCCAGGAGGACCGCAGGCGCGAGAGAGACGGCCATCGACGCGAGCAGCAGGCCGAGGATCGTCCGCCTGCGCTGGGCCGCCGACGACGGACGGCGACGGGCGGGCTGCCTACGGGCCGGCTCGGCGCGGACCACAGCCCGCGTCGGTGTCGCCGCCCCCAGGGCACCCAGTCCCCGCTCGAAGCTGTCGAGGAACTCCTGCCGACGCTCCTTGTGGCTCTTCACGGCCTGGGGCACGAGGACGGCCAGCCACAGCACGACCAGGAAGGCGATCGCGGTCACGAGGACCTCACCCTCCGTGAGCCCTGATAGCGGACCATGGAAGAAAGACTTCTATCATCCCGCGTGGATTCCTGCACTTCTCTGGTGACGCGCGGGTCGCAGCGGTCATAGAAACAGCCCGGTCGAAACGCCGACGGCGTCGCCGGTGCCGGCCGGTACCCTCGTCGGGATGAGCGGCTACCTCGAGGCGGTTGGCGAGCGCGTCGTCATCTACGACGGCGCGACCGGCACCAGCATCCAGGCCCGGGGCCTGACTGCCGACGACTTCGGCGGCCCCGCCCTCGAAGGGTGCAACGAGATGCTCGCGCTGACTCGCCCCGATGTGGTCGCCGACCTCCACCAGTCGTTCTTCGAGGTCGGCGTCGACGTCGTCGAGACCGACACGTTCGGCGCCTTCGCCGTCCCCCTGGGCGAGTACGGGATCGCCGATCGGACGTCCGAGATCAACCTGGCGGCGGCACGTATCGCCCGCGAGGTCGCCGACGGCTACAGCACGCCCGACCACCCTCGCTGGGTCGCAGGCTCGGTCGGTCCGGGCACGAAGTTCCCGTCGCTCGGCCAGATCCGCTTCGCCGAGCTGCGCGACGCCTACGAGGTGCAGGCCCGGGCGCTGCTCGAGGGCGGCGTCGACCTGTTCATCGTCGAGACGGTGTTCGATCTGCTGCAGGCCAAGGCGGCGATCATCGGGTGCAGGCGGGCCATCGCCGCCGCCGGGCGGCAGGTGCCGATCCAGGTGCAGGTCACCATGGAGCTCACCGGGCGCATGCTGCCGGGCACCGAGATCGGCGCCGCCCTCACCACCCTCGAGGCTCTCCGCCCCGACGTCGTCGGCCTCAACTGCGCCACCGGCCCGGGCGAGATGCACGAGCACCTCCGTCACCTCTCTCGGCACTCGCGGGTGCCGATCTCGTGCCTCCCCAACGCGGGCCTGCCCTCGGTCGTCGAGGGGAAGATGCACTACGACCTCACGCCCGACGAGCTGGCCGACTACCAGTCCCGGTTCATCTCCGAGCTCGGCGTGCGGGTGGTGGGCGGCTGCTGCGGCACCACCACCGAGCACCTGGCCGCGGTGGTGGAGCGCTGCCGCGAGCTGGAGCCGGCCGAGCGCAACCCCGTGCACGAGCCCGGCGCGGCGTCGATCTACACCCACGTGCCGTTCCGCCAGGAGACCTCGTTCCTCGTGATCGGCGAGCGCACCAACGCCAACGGGTCGAAGAGGTTCCGTGAGGCGATGCTGGCCGACGACTGGGACACCTGCGTGGCCATGGGCCGAGACCAGGTGAAGGAGGGCGCCCACCTCCTCGATGTGTGCGTCGACTACACGGGCGAGGACGGCGTGGCCGACATGGACGAGGTGGCCAGCCGCTTCGCCACCCAGGTCAGCATCCCCCTGGTGCTCGACTCCACCGAGCCGGCAGTGATCGAGTGCGGTCTCCAGTGGATCGGCGGCAAGCCGGTGCTGAACTCCGTGAACCTGGAGGACGGCGACGCACCCGGCACCCGCCTCGACCGGTTCCTGTCCCTCGCCCGCGAGTACGGGGCAGCGGTGATCTGCACCTGCATCGACGAGGAGGGCCAGGCCCGCACCGCCGACTGGAAGCTCCGCGCGGCCAAGGCCATCCACGACCTGGCCGTCGAACGCTACGGCCTGGAGCCCACCGACCTGCTCTTCGACCCGCTGGCCCTGCCCCTCTCGACGGGCATGGAGGAGAGTCGGCGCGACGGCATCGAGATGATCGAGGGCATCCGCCGCATCAAGGCCGAGCTCCCCGGCGTCTCGACCATCCTCGGCCTCTCC
>DASZJY010000224.1:0-5401 GCA_035947635.1 Acidimicrobiales bacterium
CGCAGCGGCGCCGCCGGGTCGCCGGCCGCGACCTCGACCGCGCGGTGCGCCCCGGCCGGGTCGGTCAGGTCCGCGACCACCCGGACCGGCCCGTCCGCCGCCGGCGCCGGCCCGACCTGGCTTCCGGCTCGGGGGGCTCCATCACCTCGGCGGTGGCCTCCTCGATGGCCTTGGCCACGGGGCCGCTCAGCTCCGCCTTCTTCGAGCGCTTGGAGTCGCGGACGGCCATCCGGCTCTTCGGGCCTCGCACCGGCGTGCGGGGCGTGAAGATCCAGCCCACCCCGGGCACCGGCTTGCCTCCCAGCAGCCGCCCGCTGTCGAAGAGCCAGGGGTAGTCGCCGTGGAACTCCTGGAAGGAGTCGTTGGACAGCACGGCGGCGTCGACGCGGTCGGCGATCTGCAGCAGAAAGCCGTCGCCCCGGCCGACCGCTCCGGCCGGCGGCGACACCAGCTCCCCCGCCTCCTCGGCCTCCTCGAACATCTTCCGCTCCGGCTCGGGGATGCGGTAGCCGAACGAGGCGTCGACGACGACGATGACCTCGTCGTCAGGGTTCTCCGCCAGCCAGGCGCGGACCGCCTCGTCGAGCTGGGCCAGGCTGGGCATCGAGCGGCCCTCGGTGGCGAGGTTCGAGCCGTCGACGACGACGGGGCGACGTGACATTCCGGTTTCAGTCAATCATTCCGGTGGCGCCGGAGCGGCGATGGCACGGGGGTGACTGCTACAGCCCGGCGAAGACGCGCTCGACCAGTTGCTCCTGCTCGTGCTGGTGGACGGTCTGGCTGCCGGTGGCCGGGCTGGCCGAGGGTGGGCGGCTCACCAGCCGCAGGTCGACACCGGCGGGAAGGCGGTGGTGCAGGCGCTCGTGCACGAACGGCCAGGCGCCCATGTTCTCGGGCTCCTCCTGGAGCCAGTAGACCTCGCGGACCGACGGATAGCGCGCGACGGCCTCGGCCACCTCGTCGGCGGGCCAGGGGAACAGCTGCTCCACCCGGACGACGGGCACGGGAACGCGCCGTTGATCCCGCCCGGCCAGGGCGTCGTAGGCGACCTTGCCCGAGGCCATGATCAGCCGCCGGGGCGTCTCGGCGTCGGCGGACACGGGGTCGACCAGCACCTCCCTGAACGAGCCCTCGAGGAACTCCTTCACCGGCGATCTCGCTACCCGAGCACGGAGCAGCGACTTGGGGGTGAGCAGCACCAGCGGCTTGCGCAGGTGGCGCCGCACCTGGCGGCGCAGCACGTGGAAGTACTGGACGGAGGTGGTGGGGTTGACCACGTTCAGGTTGCCGCCGGCGGACAGGGTGAGGAAGCGCTCGAGGCGAGCGGACGAGTGCTCCGGCCCCTGCCCCTCGTAGCCGTGGGGCAGGAGCAGCACCAGGCCCGACGTCTGGCCCCACTTGGCTTCGGCGGCGGCGATGAACTGGTCGACGACCACCTGGGCGCCGTTGACGAAGTCGCCGAACTGCGCCTCCCACGCGACGAGGGCGTCCTTGTGCACGACCGAGTAGCCGTACTCGAACCCCAGCGCGGCGTACTCCGAGAGCATCGAGTCGAAGACCCAGAACTTGCCTCGGGCGCCCTCGAGGGAGGCCAGCGGCGTCCACTCCGCGCCCGTCTCGTAGTCCACCAGCACCGAGTGGCGCTGGGAGAACGTTCCCCGGCGGGAGTCCTGTCCCGAGAGCCGGATGTCTGTGCCCTCGAGGAGCAGCGACCCGAACGCCAGCGCCTCGGCGAGGGGCCAATCGGCCTGCCCCTGTGCCCACAGCCCGCTGCGGGCTTCCATCTGCTTCGCCAGCTTGGGGTGGACCGTGAAGCCGGGCGGCGGCTCATGCAGCGCGCGCTCCACCCGCTCGAGGGTCTCCCGGTCGACGCCGGTGGCAACGGCGGGAACGTCGTCGAGCGGCGCGGTGACGATGCGGGCGACGTTGGGGTCGGGAGGGGTGGCATGACGGGTCTCCTCGAACGCCGTCTGCATCCGGGCCACGAAGTCGTCGAGCGCCCGCTCCGCCTCGTCCATGGTGATGTCGCCCCGGCGCACGAGCGTCTCGGTGTAGAGCTTCCGCACCGACCGGCGGCTCTCGATCCGCTTGTACATGAGGGGCTGGGTGTAGGACGGGTCGTCGCCCTCGTTGTGGCCGTGGAGGCGGTAGCAGACGAGGTCGATGACCACGTCCTTGTGGAAGCGCTGGCGGAACCCGAAGGCCAGTCGGGCCACCCGGGCGCACGCCTCGGGATCGTCGCCGTTCACGTGCAGGATCGGCGCCTGCACCATCTTGGCCACGTCGGTGGGATAGACCGACGAGCGGGCGTCCTGCATCGAGGTCGTGAAGCCCACCTGGTTGTTGATCACGAGGTGGATGGTGCCCCCGACCCGGTACCCGCGCAGGGCCGAGAGGTTGAGCGTCTCGGCCACCACGCCCTGGCCGGCGAAGGCGGCGTCGCCGTGGATCACGAGGGGCAGGACGCTGAACGCCTGGGGGTCGTCGATGAGGTCCTGCTTGGCCCGCACCATGCCTTCCACGACGGGGTCGACCGCCTCGAGGTGGGACGGGTTCGACGCCAGCGTGACGGGGAGGGCCAGGCCCGAGCGGCCCACGAACTTGCCCGACGCGCCGACGTGATACTTCACGTCGCCCGACCCTTGGGTGGTGGCGGGGTCGAGGTCGCCCTCGAACTCACGGAAGATCTGGCGCAGCGACTTGCCCACGATGTTGGCGAGCACGTTCAGGCGGCCGCGATGAGCCATGCCCAGCACCGCTTCGTCGTAGCCCGACTGCGCCGCCTGGTCGAGGAGCTCGTCCACGAGGGGAATCGTGCTCTCCGCCCCCTCGAGGCCGAACCGCTTGTGGCCCACGTACTTGGTGTGCAGGAACCGCTCGAAGGCCTCGGCGGCGTTGAGGCGGTCGAGCACGTGCAGCTGCTCGTCGGTGCTGAGCGACGTGCTCACGCCCTCGACCTGCTCCTGGATCCAGCGCTTCTGGTCGGGCTCCTGGATGTGCATGTACTCGACGCCCACGCGCCGGCAGTAGGCGTCACGGAGGATGCCGAGGATCTCGCCGAGGGGGAGCACGTCGGTGCCGGCCAGCCCGTCGGTGAAGAACTCCCGCTCGAGGTCCCAGATCGTGAGGCCGTACGTCGCCGGGTCGAGCTCGGGATGGGTGCGGGGCTCCTTCCACCGGAGGGGGTCGAGGTCGGCGATGAGGTGCCCCCGCACCCGGTACATGTTGATGAGGGTCTGGACATGGACCTGCTTGGCCCGATGGGCGTCGTGGCTCTCGACCGGGTTGTCGTCGAGGCGCCACTTCACCGGCTCGTAGGGCACGCCCACGGCCGCGAACACGTCGCGGTAGAAGTCGTCTGCTCCCAGGAGCAGCTCGTGGACGCGCTTGAGGAACAGGCCCGACTCGGCGCCCTGGATCACCCGGTGGTCGTAGGTGGACGTGAGGGTGAGAACCTTGGAGATCCCGAGCTGGCGCATGACCCGCGGGTCGGCGCCCTGGAACTCGGCGGGGTAGTCGAGGGCTCCGACCCCGACGATCACCGCCTGGCCCGGCATCAAGCGGGGGACGGAGTGGACGGTGCCCAGGGTGCCGGGGTTGGTGAGGGTCATGGTGACGCCGGCGAAGTCGTCGGCCGTGACCTTGCCCGTGCGCACCTTGCGGATGAGCTCCTCGTAGGCGGAGTGGAAGGCCCGGAAGTCGAGGGTGTCAGCGTCGCGGATGCACGGCACCAGCAGGGTGCGGCTGCCGTCGGGCTTCTCGACGTCGACGGCCAGCCCGAGGCCCACATGGGCGTGGCGGACGATCCCGGCGGCCTCGCCGTCGCGGGTGAAGGTGCGCCGCATGGCGGTGACCGCTTCGGTCGCCCGGACCACCGCGTAACCCACCAGGTGGGTGACGCTGACCTTGCCGCCGCCCGTGCGCCCCAGGTAGCCGTTGAGGACCTTGCGGTTGACCTCGAGGAGCCGGGCGGGGACCACCCTCGTGCTGGTGGCGGTGGGCACGCCCAGGCTCGCCTCCATGTTGGCGGCGATGCGGGCGGCCGCCCCCCGGAGGGTCTCGACCTCGCCGTCGGAGGGCGCGACGGGTCGAGCCGTCGGGCGACGGTCGCCGTCGACGGTCGGGGCGCTGTGCTCTTCGGGCGCCCGAGCCGCAGCGCCGTCGGCGTTCGCCGGCCGACGGGCCCCATACCCCTCGAAGAAGTCCCGCCAGCTCTCGGCGACCGACGACGGGTCCTGCTTGTACCGCTCGTACATGTCGTCGACGAGCCAGGCATTGGGCCCGAACGCTGCGGCAGCAGCCGCTTCGTCAGCCATCTCCCTACGAGTGTACCGACCACCTGTCCCCTGTCGGCTCCATCACCGGCACCCCCCGGTCCCCGGGTAGCGTCTTCGTCCGTGCCGACAGGAGCGACGGCCGGACGTTGGATCGTCGAGCGCTACGAGCTGCTCGGCGAGGTGAGCCGCGGGCCGGCGGACGTGGTGTGGCACGGGCGCGACCGACCGCTCGACCGCGGGGTCACGGTCCGCGAGGTGCTGCTGCCCGACGTGCTCGACGACGCCGAGCAGGCGGCCCTCGCCGCCAAGGTCCTGCGCGAGGCCCGCGCCGCCGCCCATCTCAGCCATCCCGCCGCCGTGGCCGTGCTCGACGCGGTGGTCGACGACGATCGGCCCTTCGTGGTCACCGAGCTCGTCGACGCCCCCACGCTCGAGGACGTCGTCGCCGCCGAGGGCCCGCTGGCTCCCGAGCGGGCCGCCACCATCGGCGTGGCCGTCCTCGACGCCCTCGGCGCCGCGCACGCCGGTGGCCTCGTGCACCGCGACGTGCGCCCGTCGAACGTGCTTCTCCCGGCGTCTGGGGACGCCCGGTTGACCGCCTTCGGGCTGGGGGCGCTCGTCGACGACCCGAAGGTCGTGACGTCCGGCGCCGGCCCCGCCCCCCTCTACCTCGCCCCCGAGCAGACGGGGACGGCGGGAGCGAGCGCGGCGTCCGACCTTTGGTCCCTCGGCGCCACGCTCTACTTCGCCGTCGAAGGGGTGCCCCCGTTCGAGGGGGAGGAGCCCGCCGAGATGCTCGACGCCATCGTCGGGCGCGAGCCTCGCCCCCCTCAGCGAACGGGTCCGCTGCAGGCGGTGCTCGACGTCCTGCTCGTCAAAGACCCGGCCGATCGGGCCGACGAGGCCGCCGTCCGGCCGCTGCTGCTGGCCGCCGCCGGGCCCGACGCGCCGCCGGAGCCCGAGCGCCTGCCGGACGTGGCGCCCTCGGCCAACGGCGCGGCGGCGAACCTCTCGACCTCCACGGCGACGAACGGGGCCGAGCCGGCGACGAACGGGGCCGAGCCGGCGGCGAACGGCTCCGACCCGGCGGCGACCTCCGCCATCGCCACCCTCGTCACGGGCCC
>DASZJY010000225.1:0-7675 GCA_035947635.1 Acidimicrobiales bacterium
AACACCAACCGCCGCAACAGCAACCGCCGCAACAACAACCGGCGCCGGTCGCACCCGCTCCCGGCCCCTAGCGTTCCCGCCGTGCCGCGGGTCGTCGTCGCCGGCCTCGGCCCCGCCGGAGCCGACCTCTTCACCGCCGCCACCACCGCCGCCCTCGACCGGGTGCCCCGGCGGTGGCTGCGCACCGCCCGCCATCCGTCGGCCGCGGCGGTCGGCGGTGCGGGGACCTTCGACCACCTCTACGAGTCGGCGGCGACGCTCGAGGAGGTGTACGGCGGCATCGTCGACGCCCTGGTCGAGGACGCCGGCGCCCGCGGTGAGGTCCTGTACCTGGTGCCGGGGTCGCCGGTCGTGGCCGAGCGATCCGTCGAGCTGCTTCTCGGCGACGGACGGGTCGACGTGGAGCTGCTCCCGGCCCTGTCGTTCCTCGACCTGGCCTGGTCCCGCCTCGGCGTCGACCCGGTGGCCTCCGGCGTGCGGCTGGTGGACGGTCACCGGTTCGCCGTCGAGGCAGCCGGTGAGCGGGGGCCCCTGCTCGTCGCCCAATGCGACTCGGAGGCGGTGCTCTCGGAGGTCAAGCTCGCCGCCGACGACACCGACGCAGACGGCGACGGGCCGTCTCCGCCGGACGTCTTCGTCCTCCACCACCTGGGGCTCCCCGACGAGTCGGTCCGCACGGTGCGCTGGGGTGACCTCGACCGTGAGGTCCGACCCGACCACCTGACGTCCCTCTACCTGCCGGCGATGGCGGCGCCGGTGGCCCGGGAGGTCGCCCGTTTCGCCGAGCTGGTCCGCACCCTTCGCCAGCGCTGCCCATGGGACCGCGAGCAGACGCACCAGTCGCTCACCCGGCACCTGCTCGAGGAGACCTACGAGGTGCTGGAGGCGATCGAGGACCTCGACCGACCCGGTGCCGACAGGCTCGCCCACCTGCAGGAGGAGCTGGGTGACCTGCTCTTCCAAGTCGTGTTCCATGCGACCCTCGGGGCCGAGGAGGGCGCCTTCACCCTCGCCGACGTCGCCCGCACGGTCCACGACAAGCTCGTGAGTCGCCACCCCCATGTGTTCGGCTCGGTAGAGGCGGAGACGGCCGGCCAGGTGGTGCGCAACTGGGAGCAGCTGAAGAAGGCGGAGAAGGGCCACGCCAGCCTCATGGACGGCATCACTGGCGGCCTGCCGTCACTGCTCTACGCCCACAAGGTGCAGCGCAAGGCGGCCTCGGTCGGCCTGGACCTGCCCGACACGGTCGGTGACGACCTTGCCCGGGCCCAGGCGAACCCCGGCCACGAGGAGGTTGGACGGCTCTTGTTCTCGGTGGTCGACCTGGCCCGCCGGGCGGGGATGGACCCAGAGGCCTCGCTGCGCGGGGTGAGCGGCGCCTTCCGGCGCCGGTTCGAAGAGCTCGAGCGCCGGGTCGCCGACAAGGGCCTCGACCTGGCGTCGCTAGGCCCCGACGAGGTACGGGCGCTGTGGGAGGTCGCCGGGGATTGAGCCGGCTCAGCCGGTTCGGAGGACCGGACGTGGGAAGATCGGGGCGTGGGAGACGGACCGCTCCAGGGATTGACCATCGGGATCACGGCGGAGCGGCGGGCGTCGGAGCAGGCCGATCTGTTCCACCGACGCGGCGCCGACACGGTGCACGGGCCGACGCTGCGGATCGAGTCGGCACCCGACGACGAGACGCTCCGGACGGCGACCTTCGAGGTCATCGACCAGCCGCCGGACTACCTCCTCGCCTCGACCGGCTTCGGGATGCGGACGTGGCTCTCGGCCGCCGACGGCTGGGGCGCACGCGCCCAACTGCTGGAGGCCCTCGGGCAGTCGAAGGTGGCCAACCGGGGGGCCAAGGCGGCGTCGGCCAACACCGCCGCCGGGCTCACCGAGTGGTACCGGGCGCCCGACGAGCGCTTCGACGAGCTGGTCGACCGCGTGCTCGAGGAGCCCCTGGACGGGTGCCGGGTGGTCCTCCAGCTGCACGGGTGCCCGATGCCCGACGCGGTCAGCCGCATCGAGGCGGCGGGTGCCGAAGTCGTCGAGGTCGACGCCTACTCGTCCGGGCTGCCCGCCGACACCGCCCCGGCCGAAGCGCTCATCGACGCTGCGTGCGGCCATGGCCTGGCCGCCATCACCTTCACGACCGCCCCCGCCGTCCACAACCTCTTCGCCATCGCCAACCGCGGCGGGCGGGCCGGCGAGCTGCGCCAGGCGCTCAACGGCCCCGTCGTCGCCGGGTGCGTCGGGCCGGTGTGCGCCGAGGGGGCGATGGAGGAGGGCATCACCTCGCCCGTCGTGCCCGAACGGGCGCGGCTGGTCCCGTTGGTCGACGCCGTCACCTCCCACCTGCGCGACCGCTGACCGCCGACCGGGCACGACCCGGTGAGTCGTGACCCGCCTTGCCGAGCTCGGGGCGCGTTGGCTCCGGGATTGGAACTGGCAGACCCGTCGCCTCATCCGCTCGGAGGCGAGCCGATCCTCGGTCGGCGGAGGGCAGAGGATGTCCCTGCTACGCCACCCGAGGATGACTCGCCCCTGGCGCCCGTTGACCAGGGCGGCGTCACGGAGGCACACAACGAGGAGGCCGCTGCCGTGTTTTCTCGGGGATTGTGACGAGTTGGGCGCTCCCGAGGCGGAGAAGCCGCTCGTGCAAGGGCAGGTCATGAGCGCCTCGTTCCTTCCTCTTGGAGCCGTGGCTCTCGTGGGTGTGAGGGTGATCCTCGTCCGCCGAGCGCCTCGCAGGTGACGACGGGGCCGCCACGGGGAGGCCAACGCACAGCCGCCGTGCTCCTCGCCGGCTGCCTGCTCGTCGTGGCCTTCCTCGTCGGGGGTCACTGGGTCGACGTGGGCGACAGCACGTGCGGTGGTGTCTACCGGCCGGACCTGTGGTTCGACGACGACCGCTGCCGCGGCCGGATGCTCGTGCGCGCCGGTGGTGTCCTCGTGATCACCGCAGGAGCGGTGCTGCTCGCAGTCGCGTTGCGCCGTTCCTCCTCGCCGGCGTAGGGCTGGTCACCGACGCCCGACTGACCGCCTCCAACCGGCTGAGGGCCTGGTGGGTCAATTCCCCGGCGTCACTGGGCGTGGAACGCCTCCCGCGAGAACACGCTGCCCTTCCCGAAGACGACCCGCTCGTCCTTCTTCGCCTTGTTGAGTTTCCTGATGGCCAGGGGCGTGTCGGGCGGCGCCCAGGTCAACGTCACTCTCCAGTCACCCGACCCTCGTGGGCTGACCGGCAGTACCGCAACCCGCGTGTTCGTCTTCGGATCGGTGACGAACAGCTCGAAATCGTCGAACTTGAAGTGGACGATGTCGGTGATCGGCGCCGGGTAGTGGTGCCGCCCGCCGCCGGTGGGCAGCACCCCGGCGTGCACAGGGGGAGCCATCGGCACGCAGGCGTTGAAGACGGAGTCGACCCACGCGGCGACCGACTTGTGGTCGGTGATGGGCGTGTCGAGGAGCTTCTGTGCTCGCGGGTACCCGAGCCGCTCCATCTCCGGGATGGTGGCGGGGAAGGCCTCGTAGAGAGCGCGGGCGTTCAGGCGGAGCTGGTCGATCTTGGCCGGGTCGGCGCAGAACTGGGCGCTCCACTCGATCCCCACGGTGTTCATGAAGAGGCGCCAGCGCGTGCCGTCGAAGGCCCACAGCGACCCACCGTGGTGCATGTGCCACGGGCCGGGGCCGTAGGGCTCCTCGCCCGGCAGCGTGCGCACGATCTTGTTCCCGAGCTTCTTGGCCGCACGGAAGGCGGACGACTGCTCGCGCCCGGCGTGGTCGGGGATCCTGATCTTCCAGGCGAGGTGCTCGCCCCGGATGATGTCCCGGCGCCCAGCCGCGACCTTGGCCGTTCCCCTGACCGCTCCCTTGGCCGTCCTCTTCGCGGTTGTCTTGGTGGTCGCCCTGGCGCCGCCCCTTGTCACACTGACCTCAGCCATTCGGCCCTCCCTCGCCGAGACACCGGCCGCAGCGTACCGACCAGGTCTTCGGCGGGGCTGATCGTCGTGACCGAGGTGCGTTCGCGTCGCAGTAGATTGACCGCTCTTTCCAGCAAAGGGGGTGCGCTCGTGCGGAGATTCCTGGTCGCCCTGTCGCTGCTGGTGGTCGCAACCACGGCCGCCGGCCCCGCCGCCGCCCGACCCATCCGCACCGGCGACATCTCCGTTCCCGACGGCTACAAGATCGAAGCCGTTGTCGAGGGCCTCGATGCCCCGACGATGTTGGCCTTCGACGACCGTGGGCGCATGCTGATCGCCGAGTCCGGCTACCTGGGCGGAGGCGACTCGCGAGTCACAAGGGTGGAGCCCGACGGCACCAAGACCGTCCTGGCCGACGGGGCGGCGTTCGGCAGAGAGCAACCGGTCACGGCCGTGGCGTTCCACGACGGCAACGTCTACGCCGTGCACGCCGGCACCGTCTCGGTCATCGAGCCCGGCGGGCGCCTGCGCACGGTCCTCGGTGGCCTGCCCGGCCAGGGTGACCACCAGGCGAACCAGTTGGTGTTCGACGACGGCTACATGTACCTGAGCGTAGGGACGGTGACGAACTCGGCGGTCGTGGGGCCCGACAACCAGCTCTTCGGCTGGCTGCCCCGTGAGGACCTCCGTCAGCTCCACGACGTCCCGTGCCAGGACGTGACCCTGACGGACCAGACCTTCGAGTCCGACAACGTCTTCGACGACGGCCCCAGCCGGGTGCGCACGAGCCCCTACTCGCCGTTCGGCGTCACCCGACCTCCTGGGACGGTCGTCAGGGGCGACGTCCGTTGCAACGGGGCGGTCCTCCGCGCCCGTCCCGACGGGTCGGAGGTCGAGATGGTGGCATGGGGCCTTCGCAACCCCTACGGGCTGGAGATGGGACCCGACGGCTCGCTCTACGTGGCCGACCACGGGTTCGACGCCCGCGGCAGCCGGCCGGTGGAGAACGCCGCCGACTGCTTCTACCGCATCGACCGGGGGGCGTGGTACGGCTGGCCCGACTTCGCGTGCGGTGTTCCCGTCACCGATCCCCGCTTCAAGCCGAAGGACAAGCCCCAACCGCAGTTCGTCGTCGCCAACCACCCGCCCGGGCCGCGCCCTCGGGCGATCGCCGAGTTCGACCCCCACGCCGCCACCAACGGCTTCGCCTTCTCGCCGTCGAACCGCTGGGGCCCACCCAGCACCGCCTACGTGGCCCTGTTCGGCGACATGACGCCGGGCACCGGGACGGTCTCGAAGCCTCGCGGCGTCGAGGTCGTAAAGGTCGACATCAGGGACGGCCGGATCGAGGACTTCATCCACAACAAGGTCTCAGGGCGGTCGTCCCAGCACAGCACCGGGGGCCTGGAACACCCCTCCGACGTGACCTTCGGCCCGGACGGGGCCATGTACATCACCGACTGGAGCATCGCCCGCCCGAGCGACGAAGGGCTCAAGGTCGACCCGAAGTCCGGCGTGATCTGGAAGGTGACGGCGAACGGCGACGGCGACGGCCTGCCGGGCGGGACGACCCTGTACTACGCACTGCTGGGCACGGTCGTGCTCGCCGGGGCCACGGTGGTGGCCGGTGCCGGGCGGCAGCCCGGCCGGCGGCTGCCCGAGGGCCTGCTGGCCGGCGCAGTCGCCGGCCTGGCCACGGGAGGCTTCGCCATGGTCGTGGCCCCTCTCTTCCTCGACCTGCCGTGGTTCTCGCCGCCGCGGGTGCTGGCCAGCATGGTGATGGGCCGCTCGGCGCTGGCCAACATCCTCGAGTTCAAGTTCGTGCCCTTCGTGGTCGGCGTGCTCGTGCTCGTCGTGCTGACCGTCGCTCTCGGGGTGGTCTTCGCCCTCCTCGTGCGCGCCGCGCAGCGCGTGCGCGTGGCCGTGGCCGGGCTCCTCTTCGGGCTCACCGGGTGGGCCCTGCTGCAGTACTTCGTGCTGCCCGTCCTCTTCCCACTGGTGGTCGACAAGGGCTTCCCGCCCCGGTGGTACGCGGCGACGTTCGCCGTCTACGGCCTGGTGCTCGGCGCTCTGCTGGCTCTCCGGCCGCCCGCCGGGGCTGCCACCGTCCCGCCGACGGCGCGGGCCGCTCCGGCCCCGGCGTCGCCCACCGCCACCCTCTCCCAGGAGGAGCGCATCGAGCGTTGGCGGCGCGAGCGCGACCAGCGTCGCTGAGCGTTACTCCTCCTCGTCGTCGGCCTCGCGCCAGCGGCGGGCGCCATCGCACGAGGTGGCCAGCCGGCACCACGAGCAGGTGGGACCGGGCGTGATCACCGGCGCCCGCCCGGCGCCGAGCTCGACCAGCTTGCGCACGCCGTCGACGGTGCGGCGCACGGCGATGGCCAGCGTGTCGACGGTGACGTCCTCGAGGTGGAAGCTGGCCGTGTCGAGGTAGTAGCTCGCGACCCGGAAGGGCGGTACCCCGACCCGCAGTGCCTGGACGAGGGCATAGAAGCGCAGGTCGTCGAGATGGGAGGCGTAGGGCCGGCCGGTCTTGAGGTCGACCACCAGGACCCGCGCCTCGTCGCCCCGGGCGCGGCCAAGGGCCAGGTCGACCTTTCCCCACAGCATCACCCGCTCGCCGCACAGCGGGGCACCGATGGCGGTCTCCGTCCGGGGCGCCCAGGAGGGCTTGAGCGGGGGCCAGCACTCCACGAACTTGCTGACGACCTCGTTGGCTCCTGAGCGCAGGTCGGCCACGTCGAGCTCGGAGGCCTCCGTCAGCCAGGGCCGGAGGGTGCCCCTGCGGGGATCGTCGTCGCCCAGGCTGGCGATGGCGCGATCGACGAGGTCGAGGGGCGGCACCCGACCCTGGGTGGACACCGACAGCTCCAGGGCCCGGTGGGCGACCGTGCCCCGGGCCGTGCGCGCGTTCCACTCGAACCCGGCGCTCTCCGCCACGTGGTGCGCCTCGCAGGCGTGCACCTGGCTGAGCGCCCTCTTGTTCACCCAGAGCGTCTCGCCGGTCGGGTCGCCGTCGCCCACCAGGGGCGCCACCTCGTCCTCGAGCTGCCGGTGCAGCCCTTCCACCACCTCGGCGGGGAAGTGGGGGCGGGGTCGCCCCTGGGCCATCAGCTCCACCAGGACCCGGCGTTGGGCCGGCGTGAGCTCGGCGGCGGGCCCGTCGACCGCCGTGGTCTGCCCGGGCGGCGGGCTGGCGTCCATCCCCTCAGGCTACGAACGGGCTACGACGGTCAGCCGCTCACCGCCGCCGTTCCCGTATGCCGGTCACCTGCATGGTGGCGTAGACGGCGGCGACGGCGGTACCCAGATTGCCGATGAGGAAGGTGATGTACTGCACGACGACGTAGGTGGGGACCGACCGGTCGTTCTCGGCGTAGACGTGGAAGTTGGCCCGCACCGCCAGGAGGCTTCCCAGGGCGAGGAGGACGGCCGTGGCCGCGGCCAGGCCCAGGGCGGCCCGGGCGAGCCGGTCTTGCGACGCGCTCGTCTCCTCCTCGAAGTAGGCGGGAAGGGACAGGAGGGCGACGCCGACGACGAGGAACAACAGGGCCGTCGTCCCCAGGCTCCCGAAGGGGTACCCGAGGCACCACCGGCCCGGAGCGCCTCCTCGAGCTCGAGGTCGTCGACCTCGCTGTCGAAGTCCGCGATCTCGTCGGCCGGCCCGGTCGGAGCGCGGGAAGACGCAGGAGGCGCCTCCCTCTGAGGCGCCGGTTGACGGGACGGCGAGGACGGGACCGAGGTCGTGGGACGGGAGGGCGCCGGGG
>DASZJY010000226.1:0-1735 GCA_035947635.1 Acidimicrobiales bacterium
GTGCTCGGCCATGGGGGCGGCGGGCCGCCGCCCACCCCCATCTGGCGATGGTCGGGCCGCCGTTGGCGGACCGCCGACCGCCCTCTGCGCTGAGGTGGAGCTGACCACCGTCGCCGACGACGAGGCCGTGCTCTACGACGGCACCCGGATGGTGCGCCACGCCGGGCTCACGCCCGGCACCGAGTACGAGCTCGACGGCGTCGCCTTCCGCACCCTTCCTCGCCCGCCGGGCGAGCGCCTGGCCACGGTGGCGACGGTGAACGACGTGCACTTCGGCGAGAGGGTGTGCGGCGTGATGACCGGGATCGACCTCGGGCCGCCGCTGGAGGTCGGCCCTGGCGAGCCGCCCTACCCCGAGACAATGAACCGGGCGGCCGCCGCCGAGATCGCTGCCCTCGGGCCGGACGCAGTCGTGGTCAAAGGCGACATGACCTCGTCGGGGACGGCCGAGGAGTTCGCCGCCTTCCTCGACTGCTACGGCTCCCCCTTCGGAGAGCGGCTCCACTGGGTGCGGGGGAACCACGACGTGCTCGTCGAGGGGACGGTGCCCCTCGACGCCCCCACCGAGGTCTCACTGCCGGGCGTGACGCTGGCCCTGCTCGACACCCCGGTGGCGGGACGGGCGGGGGGCGCAGTTGGCGCCGACCAGCTCGAATGGCTCGACGAGCTCGGGGAACGGGCCGACCGGCCCGTGATGGTCTTCGGCCACCACCCGCTCTACGACGGCGGCAGCGACTCCTTCGGCATCACGCCCGGGGACAGCGAGGCCCTCCTCGCCGTCGTCGCCCGCCGGCCGGCGATCGTCGGCTACTTCGCCGGCCACACCCACCGCAACCGGGTCCGGACCTTCGAGCCGACGGGCGAGGTGCCGTGGGTCGAGGTGTCGTCCACCAAGGACTTCCCGGGTGGGTGGGCCGAGTACCGCGTCTTCGAGGGCGGGGTGCTGCAGGTGTTCCGCCGCATCTCCGCGCCCGACGCCCTCGACTGGTCGGAGCGCACCCGCGCCATGTTCGGGGGTCTCTACCCGGCCTACTCCTTCGGGACGATCGACGACCGCTGCTTCCCGATATGGCCCCGCTCGGCCTGATCGCTACTCGTTGGTTGCCTTCCTCGGCAGCTTGATCGGGGCCTCGATCAGGCGGAGCTCGGGCTCGTCGCCGACGGGCTCGAGCCACGGGGCGTCGGAGGCGGCGTCGGGGGAGGACTGCCACTTCCTGGTGACCTTGTCGATCCCGACGGGGTACACGGTGAGGTTGCCGTCGTCGCCGATGTGGAGCCGCAAGAAGTTCTTGTAGTTGGGGTAATGGAGGGGCGCATACGCCTCGTTCCCGTGGAAGCCGAGGAGGTTCGTGAGCCAGAGGTAGGCGGAGATGCCGAGCACGCCGGTGACCCCGCCCAGGACGGCGACGAACCCGAGGAAGGCCAGGAGCGAGTCGGCTCCCGAACCGAACGCCGAGGAGAGTTCGGACGCGGCGATCATCACCGCCGCCAACGTGGCGAACAGCATCACCGAGTGCACCAAGCCGATCAACGTTCGGGCCGCGCCGCTCGCCTCGTGGGCCAGGCGGACCATGATCCCGAACGTCACGACGATCAGCATGATGAGCATGAAGGCGGTGGGGCTGTTCCACAACGCCCGGCGCAGGTCGGTCAGGCTCAGCTCCACGTGGGCGCTGCGCAGGTGCAGGTTGAGCATGAACGCCAGCACGACGTAGATGCCGCCGAAGGCGGCCGC
>DASZJY010000227.1:0-4938 GCA_035947635.1 Acidimicrobiales bacterium
TGCACAGCCGCGACGAAGACCCCGCCACCGCCCGCGAGCGCCGCCCAGAAGCGGGCGCCGACACGGTGCCGCCGTGACAGCACGACGCCGGCCAGGATGACCGGGTAGACGAAGAGGCTGGCGCTGAAGGGGTTGAACCCGCCCTCGATGGGCCAGCCGGTCACGTCGCGGAACACATGGTCGAGGTGGTGCGCCACGCTGAGCCCGGTGACCAGCAGGACCAGCCGGTACCCGGTGGCGGTGAGGCCGCTCGGCGCAGGGGTCACTGCGGGATGCGCAGGAGCTGGCCAGGGAAGATGCGGTCGGGGTCCGTGACCTGGTGGCGATTGGCCTCGAAGATGACCCGGAAGCGCGAGGGGTCGCCGTAGAACTGCTGGGCGATGGACGAGAGCGTGTCGCCCGGCTCGACCTGGTACTGGAAGAAGCCGATGTAGGGGTCGGCGAGGGCCCGACCGAAGGTGATGGGCAGCACGACCTTGTTCAGCTCGCTGCCGTCCTCGGCCGATCGTTCGAACGCCTCGAGCGTGCCCTGCGGCGTCGACGGCACCACGCCGACGGCCAGCTCGATCGAGAAGTTCCCGAGGATCCCGGTGCCGCCGGCGGTGACGAACGTCTCGGCGAGGGGGGTGCCGTCGGCGTCGCGTACTCGCACCTGGAACGTCGCCTCGAAGCCGGTGCCGATGCCGCAGACGTCGATCGGGTCGTCGACGATGTCGAATGCCTGCGGCTGGCGGACGGTGATGGGGGCGAAGCCCTCGACCTCGTCGAGCAGCGCTCGCCACGTGAGCCGGCCCACGATCCCGTCGTCGTCGAGGTGGCGGGCCACCTGGACGGCACGGACGGCGCGATCGGTACGGGGCCCGAAGTCGCCGTCCTCCACCAGACGGGCGTCCGCCACGGCGTTGAGGAGCGCTTGCAGCTTCTCCACGCTCGCACCCCGGCTCCCTTGCCGCAGCACGGACAGGGTGACGTTCACGGCGACCTGGGTGGCCACGGGAACCTCCTCGAGATAGGGGGCGAGGGTCTGGCGGATACGCCGTCTGCACACGGCGCAGAACGGCGGTCCCTCGCCCGCATCTTGCAGTCGAACTGCGGCCGGTAGGCGCCGCAGTGGTAGTACCGGGCCCCCTCATAGGCCCCGACCGTCTCGGGGGGCAGCGGGTTCGGCTGTGGGTCGCACTGGCGGCAGTCGGCGTTGCGCGTGGTCGGCAGGGGCGTGCCGGGGTGGACGAGGTCCCGCCATTTCAGGGTGGCGGGATCGGCGTCGGTGGTGACGTTGGGCTCCGCCGGCTCGAAGCCCGGGTGGCGGTCGCGGTCGGTGTCGACGCCGCACCCGGCGAAGTACTCGTACTCGTCGGCGAGCCCGAAAGCGGTGTGGCCCATCTCGTGGACGGCGATCTCCTCGGCGCCGCCGGCGAGCGAGTACACGGCGACGCCGCCGCCCGAGCCGCCGTAGACCGTCGAGTTGACGACCACCAGGATCATGTTCCACTGCGGGACGGCGTCACCGGCCACGGTCAAGGCGGTCACGTCGTCGACGACCAGCAGCCGCTGGATCCCGCCCGTGCAGAAGCTGGCGTCGAAGTACGTCCGGGGAGCGGCGCCGGTGCCACCGCAAGCGACTGGATCGTCGGCGCCGCTGTCGGTGGAGACCACGTCGACCCGGTGCACGTTGACGGCCGCTCGCAGCTCGTCGAAGGGCGCGGTGGCGAAGAGGCGGTCGACGAACCGTTGCACGGCCGCCGCGTAGTCACCCAGCTCCTCTTCCCGGAACCCGTCACCGAGCAGGACCAGGTTCCAACGCCGGCTCGGGGGGCCGCTGTGGACGACGGTGGTGGTTCCCACCACTCGGCCGTCGGACGTCGTCATGAACCGGCCAGGTCCACCCGGAGGAGCTCACGGGCCTCCCCGGCCTCCGTCGCCGGACCGGTGGGCTCGGGAGCGGCGAGGAGAGCGACGTGGTCAGCACCGGCGACCTCGGGCAGGAGGACGGCGAAGGCCCCGCTGGGGCGCTCCACCGGCGCCCGGCTCACCGACGGGGCGGGGGCGGGACCGAAGACCTCGACGTTGGGTCGCGGGAACTCGGGGACGGCGCGCCGCTCGAGAACCTGCCCTCGGACGTCCCGCAGCTCCGCCCACACTCCACCTCCTGCGGCGGGACCGGCGGGCGCGACGGTGGGAGGCGTCACCATGTCGACTCGCTGCCGGGAAACGAGCCGCAGGTCGCCCCCCTCGTAAGCGAAGATGAGCCGGACCGCCACGCGCTGACAGGTTACGCAGGCGGTCGCGCCGCGGCGGGGGCAGGGCCGCACTAGAGAGGAGGACATGCGCGCCTGGGTTGTCCGTTCTCCGGGGCCCATCGACGAGAGCCCCCTCTCCTTCGTGGAGCGCGACGACCCTCACCCCGGGCCCGGCGAGGCGCGGGTGCGGCTGGCGGTCTGCGGCGTGTGCCGGACCGACCTCCACCTGGCCGAGGGCGACCTTCCGCCCAGGCACCCCGATGTCGTCCCCGGCCACCAGGCGGTGGGCGTGGTCGACGAGCTCGGGCCGGGGGCGTCGCGGCTCACCCAGGGCGACCGGGTCGGCATCGCCTGGCTGCACCGCAGCTGCGGGTCATGCCGGTTCTGCCGGCGCGGTGGCGAGAACCTCTGCCTGGATCCCCGGTTCACCGGCTGGGACACCGATGGCGGCTACGCCGAGCTGGCGGTCGTTCCCGAGGACTTCGCCTACCGGCTCCCGTCCGAGTTCGCCGACGAGCAGGTGGCGCCGCTGCTGTGCGCCGGCATCATCGGGTACCGCGCCCTGCGCCGCGCCGACGTGCCGACCGGTGGCCGCCTCGGCATCTACGGGTTCGGCGCGTCGGCGCACCTGGCGGCGCAGGTCGCGCTCGCCGACGGGGCGACCGTGCACGTGATGACCCGCTCCCAGGACGCGCGCCGCCTCGCCCTTGACCTCGGGTGCGCGTCAGCCGGTGACACGTTCGACCCGCCTCCCGAGCCGCTCGACTCGGCCATCGTCTTCGCTCCTGCGGGGGAGATCGTCCCGGCCGCTCTCGAGGCGCTGGATCGCGGCGGGACGCTGGCCATCGCCGGCATCCACCTCACCGACATCCCGCCGCTGCGCTACGCCGACCATCTCTTCCAGGAGCGCCAGCTCCGCAGCGTCACCGCCAACACCAGACGCGACGGCGAGGAGTTCCTCGCCCGGGCGGCGAGCATCCCCGTCCGGGTGCAGACCGTCCTCTACGCCTTCGAGCGGGCGGCCGAGGCCCTGGCCGATCTCGCCCACGACCGCGTCACCGGCGCGGCGGTGCTCGACATCGGGCCTCGCACTCGGTGACCGTTCTCAAGGGCGTCCCGTGGCTGGTCGATACAAGCGGTCGAGCGGCGAACGGCGCGAGCGCCATCCGGGAGGGAACGATGCGCACGGGACGTGGAGGACGGTAGGGGCGATGATCCTCTTCACGCCGCGCTCGGAGGACGGCACCACTCACCTCGGCCGGGCCGCCGACCCCCTGGACGACCCCGGACGCCCCGGTCGGGCCGGCTTGGCCGGGCTCAGCGGGCTCGCCGCCGCCCTGACCGTGGGAGCGGGCCTCGTCCACGCCGCCGCCGCCGGCACGCACGGCGGCGACCGGACGATGGTGCTGCTGTTCGCCGCGTCCGCCCTCGCCCAGGTGCTCGTCGGCGTCGCCGCCGTCGCCGGCGGGGGCCGTCGGGCCCTGGTCTCGCTGGCCGTCGTGAACGTGGCCTGTGCCGGCGCGTGGGCCGCTTCGCGGACGACCGGTCTCCCATTCGTCGACGGGCTGGCCGAACCCGAACCCGTCGGCACGCAGGACCTGAGCGCCGCTCTCCTGGCCCTCGGCGCCGCCACTGCGGCCCTCTTTGCCCGCATCGGCGGGTCTCGCCGCCGGGAGCTCGCCGTCTCCCCACTCCTGATCGTCGCGGTGCTGACGACGATGGTGGGGATGACGGCGACGCACGCGCACCACCGGGCCCGTGGCCTGGCGGCCGACCCCATCTTCGTCGGCGCCGACACCGGCGATGCCTCCGAGGCGCAGCTGGTGGCGGCCAAGGACCTGATCCAGCGCACGAGGGATGCCGCCCATCGGCAGTTCCCCGACGTGGACTCACTGGTCAGGGCGGGCTACCGCTCCATCGGCGATGGGTTCCCGGTGACCCCGTACGAGCACTTCGTCCACCCCGACTACCTTCACGACGGACGGGAGCTCGACCCCGAGCACATCGAGTCGATCGTCCTCCAGGGCATCGGGGACAACACCCGCATCGTCTCGACGATGTACATCCTCGAGCGAGGGAAGACGATGGCCGATGTCCCCGACATCGCTGGCAAGCTGACCACCTGGCACGACCACCAGAACCTGTGCTGGGACGAGACCGGCACCTTCCTCAAGGGGTTCGTCAAGTTCGGGCGCTGCTTCCCCAGCGGCGAGCTGAAGCCGACGCCGCCCATGCTCCACGTGTGGCTGCAGGAGCACGAGTGCGGTCCCTTCTCCGGGCTCGAGGGCCACGGCGGTGGCTGCGACCACTCGCACTGACCGCCATGTCGGGCGGTGCCCGCGGGAACACCCCCTTCACGGGACAATGGCGCGAGGACGACGTCGTGATCGGACGCGCTACGGCGTGAGGCGCTGGCCGGCGCGGCGCACGAGGAACCAGCGGTAGCCGTAGCCGTCGAGGGTGACCTCGAACCGCGGCATGTCGAGCTGACGATGGTCGCGGCCGAGGAGGTCGTCGAGACCGACGATGTCGTCGCAGCCTTCCAGCTCGACGTCGAAGCGGCACGGCTCGGGCGAGAAGTTGTGGACGGCTACGACGGTGGAGCCGTTCCAGTCGCAGCGATGGGCGAGCACCGACCGAGGCTCGGTCGGCACGACGCACCACTCGCCGAAGCCGATGGTGGGCAATTCCTTCCGGC
>DASZJY010000228.1:0-2742 GCA_035947635.1 Acidimicrobiales bacterium
GCTCGTAGACGATGATGTACTCCTGCGCCCTCGGCGCAGGCTCGGGAGCGGGAGCGGGTGCCGGCCGGGGCGCGGGCGCCGCCGGGCGGGGTGGGGCCGTCCGCGTCACCCGGCGACGGGTGACGACCTCGTACGTCGGAGGTTGCGCGGGGCGGGGGCCCTCGCCGGGCACGCCTCGGAACTGCCCGGGAGGCGGTGCCGCTTCGGGCGGGGGGAAGCCGACGGGAGGGACGTTGGCGAGGGCGGCGCCCATGTAGGCGTTCCAGATCCGGGCCGGGTACGTGCCGCCGAAGACGGTGATCCCGCCCACGTTGCGCATGGGCACGTCGGCGACAGGGTTCCCCACCCACACCGCGGTCGAGAGGACCGGTGTGTAGCCGGCGAACCAGGCGTTGGTGTGGTTGTCGGTCGTGCCCGTCTTGCCCGCCGCCGTCCACGGCGGGATGGCCGCCGCCCTGCCGGTGCCCCGCTGGACACCCTGCATCAGGACGCCGGTGAGCATGCGGGCGTGCTGGGCGGACACGGCCTGCTGTCCCGGACCGTCGTTGCGCAGGATCTCCTTGCCGCTGCCGTCCACGATCCGCTCAACCCCGATGGGGGGATGGCGGACGCCGTCGGCGGCGACGGTGCCGTAGGCCGACGCCATGTCGAGCGGGGTCACCAGCTCACTCCCCAGGGTCATCGCCAGATGCGGCTGGATCGGGGTGGTGATGCCCATGCGCTTGGCCACGTCGACCACCTTCTCGGGGCCGACGATCTTGACGAGCCGGGCGTAGGCGCAGTTCACCGAGTGCACGGTGGCGTCGGTGAGGCTCAGGACGCCGCCCGCCGAGCCCTCGACGCTCCCGGGAGTCCAAACCGGTCCGCCCGGGTTGTCGATGGCGCAGGGGGTGGAGCCGTTGATGCTGTCGTCGGGCGAGAAGCCCTGCTCGAAGGCCGCCATCAGGGTGAACGGCTTGAACGCCGACCCGGGCTGGCGTCCGGACCCGTCAGTGGCCAGGTTGAACTTGGACCTGTCGAACCCGGGCCCTCCGACAAGGGCGCGGACGGCGCCGGTGCTCGGCTCCACCGACGCCAGCGCGGCCTGGAACTCACCGCCGGTGTCGGGGAGGATGCGGTTGACGGCGTCCTCCGCCGCCCGCTGGTACCCAGGATCGAGGGTGGTGTGGATGGAGAGGCCACCCTTGAACAAGGCGTTGAAGCGGTCGGCCTCCGTCTCCCCCAGCCGGGGGTCACGGAGAAGTTGCTGCTTGACCCACTCGGCGAAGTAGTCGCTGCCCTTGGGCGGCTCGGGCGGCTGGCGGGTCGGCAGGGCTTCGCCCTTCACCCGATCGGCCTCCTCCTGGCTCACGTGGCCGAGCTCGCGCATGCGGTCGACGACCTTGCTGCGCCGGTCGCGCGCCTGGTCGGGGTTGGTCCAGGGGTCCGACCCGACGGGGTCGCGGATCATGCCGGCCAGCAGGATCCCCTGGCCCAGGCTGAGGTTCTCGACGGTGGTCCCGAAGTAGGTCTCGGCCGCTGCCCCCAACCCGTAGGCGTGATTACCGAGGTAGACGGCGTTGATGTAGCGCTCGAGGATCTGCTCCTTGGTCATCTCCTCCTCGAGCCGGATGGCCAACGCCGCTTCCTTGATCTTGCGGTCGGCGCTCTGCTCCTGGTTGAGCAGGGTGATCTTCACGAGCTGCTGGGTGATGGTGGAGCCACCCTCCTCGATGCCCCCCGCCTCGATGTTGACGACCAGCGCCCGGGTCAGGGCGCGGGGATCGAGGGCGCCGTGCTCGAAGAAGCGGTCGTCCTCGGCGTCGAGCACGGCGCGGATGACGTGGTGCGGGACCTTGTCGAGGGTCACCGGCACCCGGTTCTCCTCCTCGTGCCACTTGGCGAGAATGGTGCCGTCTCGGGCATAGACGACCGAACGGGCGGCGAGAGGCCGGAGCTCGAGCGTCTTGCTCTCGGAGGTCGTGCCCCCCTCGAAGACGAGACGGTCGATCTGGCGGGCGAGGAAGAACGTGCCCGCCGCCAGCCCCATCCCGGCGATCGCGGCCGCAGCAACGAACCGGAAGAAGGCACGCATGCGACGAGGCAGGTTAGTGCCGCTCATCGGACCGCTCCCGGGTTGCGATCGGTCACCCTACGCGTTGCTCTTACCCGGTGGGTTCGCTCGACGAACGACCCCCCGTCGGAGGGCCGTACATCGAGAGTTTGGGTCTAGCCCCACTCCTCGCCGAGCATGGCCTCGAGCCGCTCTTTGCGGCGAGGGCGCTCGGTCTTGGGTGTCTGCTTGGCCCGGCACCTACCCGACAGGCCGTGCAACCAGAGTGCCGTCTGGGCGTCGTCCTCGGGTGCGGCGACGACCCGCGTGTAGCACTCAGGACAGCGGATGGTAACCCTCGATACCGTCTTTCCCTGCAAGACTGCGACGTCCCTTCTGCTTCCCCTGGTCCTCACCAGGATACCGCGCCCGTCACGCCTTTCCGCCGTCGACGCGGCGCTCTCTACGCTCGAGCGAGCATCTTGGTGACGACCGTGCGCTCGAAGTCTGCAGGCAGAGGGGTCTCACGGTTGAAGAACGTGGCCGTCACCTCGAGCTCGTCCTTGTGCACGTTCACGACGTCGAGGTAGGCGTCGCCGCTCGGGTAGGTGACGACGGCGCGGAACGCCGCCGCACGGGCGCCGACGTCGATCCCGGGCAGCCGCTCGACGACGATCCGCTGGGGCGCGTCCCCGGGCGTCGACTCCCGG
>DASZJY010000229.1:0-3064 GCA_035947635.1 Acidimicrobiales bacterium
CGAGGATCCGCTGGGCGACCACTCCGGCGTCGTCCTCCGGGCTGTTCTCGAGGAGGATGCCGAACTCGTCGCCACCAAGGCGGGCGGCGGTGTCGCCCGGGCGGATCCGGGTGCGCAGTCGCTCGGCCAGCTCCACGAGCACCTCGTCGCCGGCGGCATGGCCGAGGCTGTCGTTGATCGTCTTGAACCCGTCGAGGTCGACGAGGAGCACGGCGTGCGGACGCACCGGTGAGCGGCGGGTGCGGGCCAGGGCGTGGTCGACGTGCTCGGTGAAGAGCGTCCGGTTGGCCAGCCGGGTCAGCGGGTCGTGCAGGGCCAGGTGGCGCAGCTCCTCCTCCTGCGCCTTGCGGCCGAAGAGGTCACGGACGAAGAGGGCGATCCCGCGCACGCTGGGGTCGTCACGAAGGTCGACGGCCGCCACCTCTCCCTCGATCCACCGACCCTGGACGTGGGAGAAGCGGATCTCCGAGGCGCCGCCGGCGGGCGACTCACCCGGTTGGAGGAGGATGGCGGCGAGCTTGCTCCGGTCGTCGGGGTGGACGAAGCTCGCCAACGGCACGTCGGTCAACCATGCCGACGGGCGCCCGAGCATCACGGTGGCGGCGGTGCTGGCGTAGCGCACGACCGCATGGACGCCGCCGTCGCCCTCCTGCTCGCCCACGACCAGAACGAGGTCGGGGGAGCTCTCGAGGATCGTGGTCCCCGCCAGCGAGCTGCGGCTGCGATCGAGGTCCTCGGCCATGGCGTTCACCGCCGTCGCCAGCTCCCCGATCTCGCCCGCCGCCGACGGGTCCAGCCGGACACCCACCTCGCCCGCGTTGACCCGCCCGGCGGCCGCCTCCGCCGCCCGGATGGGACGGACCAGGCGGCGGTTGACCCGGAAGGCGGCGAGCCCGCCCAGGCCGAGGGCGCCGACCAGGCCGAGGCCGACGACCGTCCGCGCCCGGCGCGACTCGTCGAGGGCGCGGTCGAGACGCTCCTCGGCGGCTGCGACCTCGACGGGCGCCGCCGCCGTCGCCAGGGCGCGCAGGCGCAGGACCTCCTGCCGGGCCCGGGCGATCTGGTCGTCGGACCGCTCGTAGGACACGACGGCGAGGAGGGCCAGAGCCACCAGGGCGAGCAACGGCGGGGCGAACAGGACCACGACGTTCGCCCTCAGAGACGGGCGGGCCGACGCCTGGCCCGCGGGCCGGCGGGGTCGGGTGAGCGCCGCCCCCCACATCTCGGTCGGCATCGGCCGGCTCTGACGCTCGTCAGCCACCGCTCCGGGCCTTCCGTGCGGTCAGCCGCGCCACGAGCGAGACGGTACGAGGCCGGCGCGGCTCTTCGCGGGCGGGGCTACTCGGGGGCGGGGCGCTCAGCCAATGCGCTCCCGCAGCAGCCGGGTGACGGCCTTTCCGTCGGCCCGCCCGGCCGTGGCGGCCATCACCTTGCCGACGAAGAAGCCGAGCAGCTTCTGCTCCCCCGCTGCCAGCCGCTCCCACTCGGCTGGGTGGGCGGCCACCGCGGCGTCGACGGCAGCGGCGAGGGTGTCGCCGCCGAGGGCCTCGAACCCGCGAGCCTCGGCGATCTCGGCCGGGTCGCCGCCGTGCGCCAAGAGCTCGGACAGCACTTGCTTCGCCTGGGTCGCGGTGAGACGACCGTCGGCCTCCATGCGCAACAGCCCGGCGAACGCGCCGGGGTCGAGGGAGAGACCGGCCTGCAGGTCGGCCGCCACCTCGTTGGCAGCCCGGGCCAGCGCCAGCCGCGGGTCGGCTCCCCCGTCGATGGCCGCCTCGACCAGGCGGTCGAGCCCCCGGTCGACGACGAGGGCGACGTCGGGCGGCGCGACCCCCGCCTTGGACGCCAGCTCCGCCCGCCGGGCAGCCGGAAGCATGGGAAGGGTGGCGGCCACCTCGGCCTTCCACTCGTCCTCGGGGGCGAGCGGCACCAGGTCGGGCTCGGGGAAGTAGCGGTAGTCGAACGCCTCCTCCTTCGAGCGCATCGAGGAGGTGCGGCCGGCGTCCTCGTTCCAGTGACGGGTCTCCTGCACCACCCGCTGACCCGACTCCAGCAGCTCCACCTGGCGGGCGGTCTCGTACTCCAGCGCCCGCCGGAGGGAGCGCACCGAGTTGAGGTTCTTGATCTCCGCACGCGTCCCGAACTCGTTGGCGCCGACGGGGCGCACGGAGACGTTGGCGTCGACGCGCAGCGATCCCTCCTCCATGCGGGCGTCGGACGCGCCGATGGCGACGAGGATGGCCCGCAGCTCGTTCACGTAGGCCTGGGCTGCTTCGACGGAGCGGATGTCGGGCTCGCTCACGATCTCGACCAACGGGACGCCGGCCCGGTTGTAGTCGACGAGGGCGTGCTCGGCCCCGTGGATGCGGCCGCTCTCGCCCCGGCTGCCTGCCTGAACGCCGTGGACATGGGTGGTCTTGCCCGTGTCCTCCTCGAGGTGGGCCCGGGTGATGCCGACGCGGGTGCCGTCGGGCAGCTCCAACCAGCCGCCGACGTTGATCGGCTCGTCGTACTGGCTGATCTGATAGTCCTTCGGCATGTCCGGATAGAAGTAGTTCTTCCGGTGGAAGATCGAGGGCCGCACCTCGCAGTGCAGGGCGGCGCCGATGCGCATGGCCAGCTCCACCGCCTGGCGGTTGAGCACGGGCAGCGACCCGGGAAGCCCCAGGCAGACCGGGCACACGTTGGTGTTGGGCTCGTCGCCGAAGGCGTTGCGGCACCCGCAGAAGAGCTTGGTGGCAGTGGCCAGCTCGCAGTGCACCTCGAGACCCACGACGGTCTCCCAGCCCGTGGTCGCTCGCGACGTGGCCGCCTGTGTGGTCACGATCGGCTGCGCTCCAGGGCGGCGGCGGCGCGGAAGAGCACGGGCTCACCCAGAGCGGGCGCCAGCACCTGGATCCCGATGGGCAGACCGTCGTCGCCGGTGCCGTAGGGCACCGAGATGGCCGGGTGGCCGGCCAGGTTCGAGGGGATCGTGCAGACGTCGTTGAGGTACATGGTCAGCGGGTCGGCCGTCTTGGCCCCCAGGGGGAACGCCGTCGTGGGCGACGTCGGCGACAGCAGC
>DASZJY010000230.1:0-1752 GCA_035947635.1 Acidimicrobiales bacterium
GTCCCGCCGCCCCCTCACACGAGGAGCTCCGCCCAGGCTTGACAACGCCTCGAGAAGGCGGACCATCTTCAGTGGGAGCTCCAGGAGGGGAAGGCCATGCGGACGGGCCGGCTACGAGGGCGGCTGGGCGGTGCGTTCCTCGTTGCGCTCGTGGTCCTCGCCGGGCTGGGCGGCGTGGCCGGGGCCCACACCCGAGGTTGCGGCGACGTCATCACCGCAAACGAGCAGCTGCACAACGACATCGGCCCCTGCCCCGGCGACGGCCTGGTCGTGCGAGGTAGCAACATCACCGTCGACCTCAACGGGCACACCATCTCCGGCCAGGGCGGCCTGGTGGTGCAGCACCAGGCGGCGGGGGTGCGCATCCTCGGCCAGAGCAACGTCACCGTCACCAACGGCACGATCCGGGACTTCTACCACGGCGTCCGGGTGACCCAGGGTTCGGGGAATCGGGTGACCGCCATCCAGGCGGTGCGGAACCAGGGCGGCAACGGCATCGTCTTGGAGAACTCCTCCGACAACGTGGTAGCCGAGAACGTGGTCGTGAGCAACGGGCGCTTCGCCGGCATCTCCACCTTCAACAGCGTCTCGCTGCCACCCGGGGCGGCGAGGAACATCATCAGGGACAACCTGGTCCACACGAACGCCTTCATGGGCGCCCACGGCGTCAGCCTCGAGCACGGGGGCGGTCACGTCGTCGCCGGGAACAAGATCGTGTCCAGCGGGCGTGACGGCATCTCCCTCTTCGGGCCGGTGAGCGACGCCGCGGTGACCGGCAACACCGTCCAGAGCAACGCCCGCCACGGCATCAACGTCCAAAACGGGTCAGTGGGGAACCTCGTCCAGGGCAATTCGGTAACCCGCAACGGCCAGATGGGCATCCTCGTCGCCGGCCCGGGCAACCGCATCGTCGGCAACCTGGCCCGCAACAACCGGGGGACCGATCTCAGGGATGCCAGTGCCGGCGACACGTGCGGCACCAACACGTGGTCGGGCAACCGCTTCGGGACGGCGCTCCCCGCCTGCACCGGCGCCTGATCGATCGGCCCTGCGCCGCCGGCCCCCGCAGTCGCAGCTCGATGGCCCACACGCTGAGGGGATAGGCGCGGGCCCGCATCGGCGAAGCGAACGGGGGCACACGCCGCTTGTCGCATTGTCAGTGCCCGCCGCCGTGCGCGTCGGTGGTGGGCGTGCCGTCCCCGGCGGGGGGCACCTCGATGGTGAATGCGGCCGTACGCACGGCCCCGCCGTGGCTGAAGTCGAAGAACAGGCGGTAGGCGCCCGCCGTGGGAACTTCGACGGCGAAGGGGACCTGACCCGGTTCGGCCCGGCCCTCGAGCGGGTGCACGTGCAGGTAGGCCAGGTCGGATGCCCGGATGACCACGAGGTGGCCGAGGGCGCCGAGGTAGGGCTCGAGGTCGGCCACCGGCTGGCCGCCCCGGCGGACGGTGAGGCGCACGTCCCCTTGCCCGCCGGCCCGCGGCATACCGCTCACCTCCACCTGGTAGCCGTCGACGTCGGCCATCGAGCTCGCCGCCGGCAGCGGGCGAGGCGCCGGCGCTCCGCCCACCGTGACGTCGTGGCCCAGGGTGAGCTCGGGCCCGTCGACGGCGGCGAAGTCGGCGAAGGTCCGGTAGGGGCCGGGCGCCAGCGGGTCGAGGTCCACCCGCCACACGCCGTCGACGCCTAGTGAGGGGTGGACGTGGCGGAAGACGCCCAGGTCGCGACTGACGAGGATGAGGTGCAGCGGCC
>DASZJY010000231.1:0-2690 GCA_035947635.1 Acidimicrobiales bacterium
CGGTGACCGGCGAGGCCCGGGGCGCGCCACCCACACGCGCCGTCCCGACTGGGACGAGGAGACCTGGTGCTTAGGAGCTGTGGGCCGGGCGCCGGCGGTCGGAGCCCAGGAAGACCAACAGGCCGCCCAGAGCCAGAGCAGCGGCTGCTGCGCCGGCGAGGAGCCCGGTGGACGAGCCGGTGAAGGCCAGCTCGGTGGTCTCCACGACCTCAGCGACGCCAGCCTCGGCCTGGTGCCCGCCGGTCGGCGCAGGCCCAGGGCCGTGCCGCTTGCCCGGCGGCGGCTTCCGCTGGCCCTCATGCCGCGGGCAGGGCTCGCCGCCCGACGCGGTCGAGCCGTCGACCGCCGTCGAGCACCCGGACGCAACCGAGCCGCCGACGGCGACGGCGTCACCCGACGAGGTCGAGTTGTCGATGGCCACGCCGCTGCCCGAGCAGACGGACCCGTGGGCGGCGAAGCAGCCGCCCGACGCCGTCGAGTCCCGGTCGTGGGTCACCCCGTGGCCGCTCGTGGGCCCGGCCTCGTGATGGCCCCCCGGGGCGGTGCCGTGGTCCTGGCCGCCGCCACCGCCGCCATGGCCCTCGTGGGCCTGGGCTGCGGCGGGGCCGGCCATCAGCATCAGCGCGGCCACCAGGCCGCCGAGGGCGATGAGCACGGATGCCCCGGTCGCTCGTGTCTTTCTGTCCATGGTCCTTCCTTGTCGTCGTGTCGGTTGGTCGTGGGCAGCCTCACGGCTGCGGTGGGTGGGGGATCTCATGCCTGGTCGGCTTGGCCGTTGCGGCGCCGGCCCTTGCTGCCGAGGGCGAGCAGGAGGGCGCCCAGCGCCCCGCTGGCGCCCGCCGTCTTGGCCAGGCCCTCGGCGTCGAGACCGGTGAAGGCCAACGCGCGGCCTCCTTCGACCTCGGTGACCGTGACGACCTCCTCGGCACCGGCGGCCGTGACGACCTTCTTGACCACATGCTTGGGCGCCCGGGCGACGTCGTCGGCCGGGCAATCGCCGCCGGAGGCGGTGGAGCCGTCGATGGCGGTCGAGCACCCGGACGCCACCGAGCCGAAGAGGGCGACGGCGGAGCCGGAGGCGGTGGAGCCGAACCCGGCAAGGCTCGACCCCGATGCCACCGAGCCCTCGAAGGCGACGGCGTCGCCCGACGCCACCGACGTGGGGTCGGCCTTCGCCGTCCCCGAGCTCGTCGGCTCGCCCGATCCGAAGGACACGGGCGCCGGCGCCGGGAAGGCTCCCGGGCCGCCGTGGCCGTTGTGACCGTTGCCGTGGCCGTTGCCGCCGTGGCCGTTGTTGGCGCCCTCGGCGGTGGAGCCGTTGCCGGTGGAACCGTGGCCGTCGTGCCCGTCGGCGGTCGAGCGGCTTCCGCCGTCCCCGCCGCCGGCGGTGCTGTCGGCAGAGCCGCCGGAGCCGCTGGACCCCTCGCCACCGCCGCCGCCCTCGCCGCTGCTGGCCGGGACATCGGCGGCCAGCGAGAACAGGCTCGCGTTGCTCGCCATCGAGTCGTCCTCCGAGCCGCCGTTCTCGTCGGTGGGCTCGCCCTCGCCGGTGGTGTCCTCGCCGCTCGTGCCCGACTCGTCGGAGTCGGCTTCGGCCTCGGCCTCCGGCGTGCCGGTTTCGGCCGCGGGATCGACGGTGGCGGTGGAACTCGAGTCACCGGTGTCGCCGGTGTTGGTGGCCGACGACTGGGCGGTGGCCGGTCCCGACGAACCCGACGTGGCCGACGGGCTCGAGTTGAGCGTGGCATCGGCCCCCGTGCCGCCGTCGGCGACCGAGGTCACGACCGATGCGCTCCCGGTGGCGACGGAGCCGCCCAAGCTGGGCGAGTTGGCCGCCTCCCCACCGGCACCGGCGACCGGGTCGGCGGCGCCGCCCAGACCGCCGTCACCTGCCGCGACGTCGACGACGGTGTCGTTGTCGGCCGTGCCGGAGGGACCGGAGTCGGCTCCGGCCAGGGACTCGGCGCCCGAGTTGGCCGCCGCTTCGGCTTCACCGGCCGCCTCGGCCGCCCCGGAAGCTCCCTCGTCGGAGTCGCCGGAGGTGGCCGTCGGGCTGCCGGTGGCCGTCGCCGTCGCCGACCCCGTGTTCCCGGTGTTGGTCGCCGAGGACTGGGCGGTGGCCGATCCGGTGTTGCCGGAGACGGCCGTGGGGTTGGCCTCGAGCTCGGCCGAGCCTCCGTCGCCGCCGTTGGCCTGGCCGGTGGCGACGGCGTCGCCGCCGGTGGCGTCGAGCGCCCCGGTGATGTCCCCGAAGGCGTCGTTGAAGGCGCTCCCACCGGCACCGGCCACCGGAGAGGCGCTTCCGCCGCCGCCGCCGAGCCCACCCGCCGCGGTGGCGACGAGCAGGTTGAAGGCGTCACCGGAGGCCCCCGAGGTGGCGTCAGCTTCGCTGATCGCCCCCGAGTTGGCCACTGCCGAGGCGGATGCGTCGGCACCGGCGTCGCCGGTGTCGCCCACGCCCGAGGTGCCCGAGGTTGCCTGCGGCTCGCTCAGCGCGGTGGCGCTGGCGTGGCCGGTGTCGCCGGTGTTGGTGGCCGACGACTGCGCCCACGCCGCACCGGTGTCGCCCGACGTGGGCGCAGTCGTCGGCCACCAACACCGGCGACACCGGCCACGCCAGCGCCACCGCGCTGAGCGAGCCGCAGGCAACCTCGGGCACCTCGGGCGTGGGCGACACCGGTGACGCCGGT
>DASZJY010000232.1:0-3263 GCA_035947635.1 Acidimicrobiales bacterium
ATGACCTCGCCGCGGGCCACGGCCAGGTCGACCCCGCTCAGGACCTCGACCGGCCCGAACCACTTGCGGAGCCCGCGGACGTTCACCTCGGGGGACGAGGACGGAGCGGGAGCGGTGGCCACGGGCGTCGCCGGAGACCGGCTCAGGCGTCGTTCCACGCCACGTACCGGCGTGTGAGCGCCCGAAGGGTGAAGTCGCCCACCAGGCCCACGACGGCGAAGCACACCATGCCCACGAGGATCTGGTCGAGCCGCCCCGTCTCACGCGCCGCGTTCATCATGGCGCCGATCCCCCGCCGGGTGCCGGTGAGCTCGGCCACGATCACGCTCATCCAGCCCAGCGTCATGCCCAGCCGCAGCCCGGTGACGATGCCGGGGAGGGCGGCCGGTACGTACACCTTGCGGGCCAGGTCCCGGCGACGGGTGCCCAGCATGACGGCGGTCTCCACGTAGGCCTTGGGCACCCGGGAGACGGCGTCGCCGGTGGCGATCACGATGGGCCACAGCGCCCCGATGAAGACGAGGTAGCGGGCCGCACCCTCCCCCAGCCCGAACCACACGAGGGCCAGCGGGAGCCAGGCGAAGATGGGGATCGACCGCAGGGCCTGGACCACCGGGTCGAGGAGGTCGGCCACCCGGCGGGAGAGCCCGATGCCGAGGCCGAGGGCCAGGCCCGCGCAGCAGGCCAGCGCGTACGCCACCAGCCACCGGGTGATGCTGGCCGAGAGGTGCTGGGTGGCGGCGCCCCGGAAGGGGACCACCCCGGGCAGCGTCTCCTGGGTCGGGCCGGTGACGAAGTCGCGCCCGGCGACGGCCACCGACCAGGGCGAGGGAAGGACCCGCCGGGAGATCCAGCCGGCGGAGATGGCCACCTGCCAGAGGCCGACGAGCAGGACCGGCACCACCAGCCCCAGCAGCCGGCGCCGCCCGATGGCCAGGCGACGCCGGGGAGGGAGTGGGGCACCCCCCACCAGCGCCGGTGCCAGGTCGGGGTCGTCGGCGATCTCGGGGTGCGGGGGCGTCGCCCCGCCCGCCCCGTCCTGACGGGCGGGCGGAGAGGGCGCCGGTCGGGCCGAGCGGCCGACGGTGGACTCGGCCAACTCTCCGTCCTAGGCGGCGGGCTGGTGCTCGAGGGCGAAGACCTGCGAGTAGTCGGGGTCCCTCTTCAACAACCCGCTGGCCCGCATCGCCGCCCCGCCCGCCTCCACCTGGCGCCTGCGCGTCTCGTCGAACTTCCACACCGCGCCGATGTTCGAGAGGACCTCGTTGTACACCGCCTCGGTGTAGCCGAACTGGCTGACGAGGAGGTCCTTCCACACGGCCCGGTCGTTCGCGCCGCCGGGGGTGAGGTACTCCGCCGCGTCACGCTGCATCCGGGCGGCCGCTCGCAGGAGGTCGGGCTGCGCGAGCATCTTGGGCGAGGCCCAGATGGCGGTGTTGAAGTCACCGATCGGCGTGGTGTACGGGTTGACGAGGCGCTTGCCCACGCCCGACACCACGCTCTGGGTGACCGGGGGCTCGGTGCCCATGTAGGCGTCGATCTCGCCCCGCTCCAGGGCGGCGGCGTGGTCGGCGTAGCCGAGCGGCACCGATTTCACGTCGCGGTCGAGCTGCATACCCGCCTGGGCCAGGAGGGTGGTGAGAACGAGCACCTGGATCCCCGGAGGCGGCACGGCGATGGTCTTGCCCCGGAGATCGGTGATCGAGTTGACACCCCGGTCGGCCCGGGCGGCCAGGCCGATGCCCTGCCGGGAGGCCATCGAGATGATCTTGGAGCGGAAGCCCTGCTCCTTCTCGATCAGGCCGTTGTACATGCCGAACAGGCCGAAGTCGAGGTCGCCCGCCTCCATCGCCCGGTTCATGTCGCTGCCGCTGGTGAAGATCTTCACCTCGACCTCGAGGCCTTCGGGAGCGAACTTCTGCCAGAACAAGGGGGACGAGGCGTGGTTCTTCGAGTACGCCGCGACGGACACTTTCGTGCCCGCCAGCGACCGGGCCTGGGTGGTCGCAGACCCCGCGGTCCCGGCTGACGTCTCGTCCTCGTCGTCGCCGCAGCCCGCCAGGGCGAGGCCGACGACGCCAGCCCCGGCCAATCCCAGCAGACGGCGTCGGGTGAGGCCCTGGTCCAACCGTTGGTCGCGCCCGTCCCGTCTCTGCATCGGTCCCCTTCGTTCGACGGCGGTTAAAACTAGCGGCCGGCGGGCGGGGGCGCCCGTCGGGCCCAGCGCCTTTCAGACGGGGTCCGCCGCCTCCAGCCGCTCGGATGCGGCGGGGGCCCGCGTGCGTTGGAGGCGGCGTACGGCGCCGGTCGTGGCGACCACCGCGACGAGCCACAGCGCCCCCAACGCGTAGCCACCGACGACGTCGGTGATCCAGTTGACGCCGAGGTACAGGCGGGAGAACCCGACGAGCACGACGACCACGGCGGCGGCTGTCCACACGGCGACGGCCTGCGTCCAGCTCCCCGCGTGCCTGGAGACGAGCACGGCCAGCAGGCCGTAGACCGCCATCGCCTGGGTGGCGTGACCCGACGGGAAGGCGAAGCCGGCCGCGTCCATCACGAGGGCACCCATCTCCGGCCGCGGGCGTCCGACGAGGGGCCGGACGACGGTGTACAGGGCCACCGCGCCGGCGAGGGTGGCGGACAGGATCAGGAAGGGGGCCCAGCTCTTCGACCGCCGCCACACCCACAGACCCACGATGACGACGAGGGCGATCAGGATGACGAGGTCGCCGAGGAACGTGACACCCCGGAACAGCGTCGTGAGCCAGGGCTCACGGTGGTCGGTGACGTAGCGCGTGGCGGGCTCGTCGAGGCCGGACAGCTGATCGCCCGCCACCACGTCCTGCAGCACCGTCGCGAACAACCACGCCGCCGCGCCGATCACCGCGAGCTGGAGGGTGAGGGACAGTCCCAGGGCGCTGCCCGGCCGCAGCCGGCGCCCGAGGAACCGCACCGGTCGGCGGCAGAGCCTGAGCACGTGGCCGACTAAGGGCTGGGCCAGGACACGGTCCCGCCATGCCGCCCACTCCTCGGGATGGCGGGACAGCCAGCGCCCGCCGGCCAGCACCGTGCCAACGACGAGCGCCAGGCCGAGGAGAACCAACCCCGCCCGTCCCGTCCACTCGGCCACCTTGTCGTAGGAGCCTCCCGCCATGTAGCCCAGCCACACCAGGCCCGGCCCCCAGATCGCCGCTCCCAGCAAGTCCCACAGCACGAAGCGCCGGTACCGGAGCCCGGAGGCGCCGGCCAGCGCGGGGACG
>DASZJY010000233.1:0-3100 GCA_035947635.1 Acidimicrobiales bacterium
GCGGCACTCGAGCCGCTGCAGGCGGGAGCCCAGGGCGGCCAGCTGGCGGTGGCGTCGCAGGGTCGGGCTGCCCATGAAGACGACGTCGATCGGCCGTTCGGTGGCGCCCCCCTGCCACGCGTCCCAGCTGCGGTGGTAGCCCAGCCGCAGGAGCCGCGCCTCCACCCCCAGCTCGGCCAGCTTCGCCACACCGGCGGCGTTGATGTCGAAGACCGCCTGGGCGAAGGGGACGTAGGCGAGGCTCAGCCGGAACCAGATGGAGTCGGGCTGCTCGGTGAGGACGAGGACGCAGTGGCGCGCCGCCCGCAGCACCGCCTCGTGATGGTCGGGACCGAGCAGCGGAAAGTACTCGTGGGGCGCGACGACGAAGTTGAGGGTGCCCGCCCGCCTCTCGGGGACGCCGTCCTGGCGGATGTCGGTGGCCACTCCGGCGTCGCGCAGGCCGTCGCGCAGAAGGAGGGCGAGCTCGATCATGAAGGCGTTGCCCTTCTTGCTGACGTAGATCTGGGCGCGCAGCGAGGAGCTGGGGCCGGTCAACGTCCCGCCACCGTCACCGGGCGCCGACGACCCGCCGGAGGAAGCGGTAGACGCGGAACAGGAAGCGGCGTTCGAGGGCCTGCCAGCGCTGCTCGGCCTCCCGCAGGCGCTCGGCAAGGTGTTCGCGAAGCTCGCGCTCGGCCGCCAGCGCCCCGTCGAGGTTGTGGGCGTGCTCGGTGAGCCCGCGCACCTCCTGCTCCAGGGCTTCGACACGCTCCTCGGCGATCTTGGCCGCCTCCTCGGCGGCGGTCAGGGCCTCGGCGAGGGCGGCCACGTCGCGCCGAAGCGCCGCGAACGGGAGTCCGCCGAGCACGCCCGCCTCCACCTGGGACGATTCGCCGATCTCGGCCAGAAGGGCGTGGATCTGCTCGACCGGCGTGCCGGTGACCTTCTCCTGGAGGTCCGCTTCGGCGATCCGCAGGCGGTACAGGTCGGCGGCATCGACGGGGGTGTCGCACAGGGTGCCCAGTGCCATCGTCAGCTCGTCGACGGTGGTGCGAGACGACCAGGGGTGCTCGACGCCGTGCCGCACGAGATCGGCGGCGAACCACCACAGGGCCCGGACCCGGGCGAGGAGGGAGTCGACGTGGCTGCCGACGACCCATTCCCTGTCGATGAGGACGTGGGTACCCGACTCGTCGACGACGAAGTTCGTGAGGGAGACGTCGACATGGTCGGGTGGCAGCAGGGTGCCGGCCCCGGGAAGTCGGAAGGGGTGCGGCTCCTCGGTCGGGTCCCCGGGCCCAGGTACTTCGGCGGCCCTGAGGTGCGCTCGCCAGCTCCCGAGCACCAGCCCGAGGGCCTCGGGCCCGTTCGCCATGGCCTCGAGGGCGAGCTGCTCGACGGTGGGGCCGGCGACAGCCGCCTCTCGCGGCTCGGCGACCTGGCGCAGCCACTGGCTCTCCCGGGCCTCGGCGACGGCGGGCCGGACATCGACGAACGGCGCCTCGCCAGCCGAGAACTGCTTGAACCGGGTCCAGATCCGCAGGCGCTCCCTTCCGAAGAACCAGGCGTCGACGTCGTCGGGGAGGAGCTTGCCGACGGCGGCGGCCTCCTCGGCCGCCACGACGAGGAACGAGTTGGCGACGTCCCTTCCCACGCCGGCGTCGAGGAAGGCCCGATGGGCGAGACGATCGTCGACGACCCGGGCCGGTGAGGACGATCCCGCGCTCGACGGCCAGCGGACGATCTGGTCGACGAACGTCACCGCGTCGGGCCGGTCGTAGGCCCGGTCGGTGAGGATCGCCGTCGGCAGCCTGTAGTCCGGGAACGGGAAGAGCCACCGCTGTGCTCCGAGCCCGGCGTCGTCGAGGAGGTCGGCGAGCCGAGGGCGGGGCCATCTCCCCGCGTCCTGTTCGCCCGGGCCGTAACCCGCCAGCCCGGCCCACGGCGCGTGGGCATGGTCGTGTTCGTCGCGGCCGACCAGCGAGCGGACGCCGAGCGGGTTGTCGACGGCCGTCACCACGGTGCCGCCCGGTCGGACCAGCGCGCGGAGGCGTCGCACCGTCTCGACCGAACCGATCGAGAGGAGCACGTCGAACCGCTCGTCGTCGGTGAAGGAGTCGAGCGGACCGCAGACGATCTCCACGTTGCCCATAGCCCGGCACCGCTCGGCGGTGGCCCGGGCCCGCTGGAGGTTGCTCTCGACGGCCACGACGTCGGCGCCCGTCTCGGCCAGGTAGCGGGTGAGCGCCCCCGTGCCGGCGCCGACCTCCAGGACGCGGAGGCCCTTGCCCAGCGTCAGGGGGCGGAGGAGGTTGGGGCGGAGGCGTGACAGGTGGTACTGCGAGACGCGATCGGTGACGCCCGCGGCCAGCTCGTCGGAGCCCGTGCTCGTGTCGCCGGCGGCGGCCAGGACCTCGAGGACGCGCTGGTCGGACGACTCGGCGTCGTCCACCGGGTCTCCGATCAGGCGGACGCCCCCCGCCCGGCCGACGTCCTCAGGGTTCACGAACCGAAGGCCCGCACCCAGCCATGAGCGATGTCGTCAGGGTCCCTTCCCGCGGTCGGACGACGTGTGCCGGGAGAGGATACCGACGAGCGGCACGGGGTCGCCGGCTACGCTCGCCGAGGCTCCCGGCGGAACGGACGACATGGACGATGACACCAGCGAAGCAGCACCGTCCGGGCGGAGCGAGGAGGACTGGCGTGCACTCCAGGAGGAGCTCGACCGCCTGAGGGTCGACCTCGCCCTCAAGGACACCTACGCCCTCGAGCTCTCGGCCGCCCTCACCAGACGGGACACGGAGGTGGCGGCGTTGGCGCCCGCCCTCGCCGAGGCCAACCAGCGCCTGGCCGCCCAGGACGCCGAGCTGGCCCAGCTGCGGGCAGCCGTCGCCCAGGCCCAGTCGCAGCTGCAAGAGATCACCGGTCGGTCCGGCTACCGCCTCCTCGCCCGGGCCAGTGACTTCCTCGAACGCCACGACCGCCTGCGGCGCACCGCCACCGGGGCGGCCCGCCGCCTCTCGCGTTCGCAGTAGCCAAACGCCCCGCCCGCGCCAACACCCCCTCTGAGGGGCAAGTGCGCGAGCGCGGGCCCAAAGTCGTCGCCCAGTGCCCCCGA
>DASZJY010000234.1:0-1505 GCA_035947635.1 Acidimicrobiales bacterium
CGTCGCCACCGCCCTCGTCCTCCATCTGGCCGTCCTGTCGCGCCTGCGGGTGTTCGGGGTGATGCCCGACCTGATGCTGCTCCTGGCCGTCGCCGCCGGTCTCACCGGTGGCCCGTCGAGCGGCTCGGCGATGGGGTTCGTGTCCGGGATGGCGGTCGACCTCTTCCTCGACACGCCGTTCGGTCTCTCCGCCCTGGTCTTCACCCTGGTGGGGTTCGCGGTGGGGACGGTGGGGACCGGCATCCTGCGGGCGTCGTGGTGGATCCCCATCCTCACCGCCTTCGTGGCCAGCGCCGCCGGCGAGGTCCTGTTCGCCCTCGCCGGCGCCATGGTCGGCGAGGGCCAGATGGTCACTGGCCGACTGATCGTGATCGCCCCCGTCGTGGGCGTCCTCAACGCCGTGCTCGCGCCGGTAGCCGTCCGCCTGGCGGCCTGGGCGCTGGCGCGCTCTTCGGCGACCGGTGCGTACGTAGGATGAGGAGGGAGTGAACCCCGACTCCTCGCGCCTGCGGATGGGGGTCCTGGGCGTCGTCGTCATCTCTCTCTTTGCCGCTCTGCTGGCCCGCCTCTGGTACCTCCAGGTCCTCGCCGCGCCCGAGCTGCGGGTCGAGGCCCAGCGCAACAGCGTCCGGGTGGTGGTGACCGAGGCGGTGCGGGGCCGCATCCTCGACCGCAACGGCAAGGTCCTCGTCGACAACCGGGTCGTCGACGCGGTGACGATCAGCCGCGACGAGGCCAACCGCAACCCCGGCGTGCTGGCCCGCCTCTCGGTCGTGCTCGGCATTCCCGAGGCCGAGCTGCGCCACCGAGTCGACGACGACCGCTTCAGCCCGTTCAAGCCCGCTCCCGTCGCCGAGGACGTCCCCGAGGAGAAGCTCATCTACATCCGGGAGCACCAGGCCGACTTCCCCGGCGTCGACGTCGTCCCCCTCACCCGGCGCAACTACCCCTCCGGCCCCCTGGCCGCCCACCTCCTCGGCTACGTGGGCGAGATCAACGACCGCGAGCTGGCGGCGAGGAAGGACGCCGGGTACAAGGCGGGCGACACCATCGGCAAGTCGGGCGTCGAGGCGGCCTACGAGCGCGACCTGCGGGGCCAGCCGCGGATCGAGAAGCTGGAGGTCGACTCCAAGGGGCAGGTGCTGGGCGTGCTCGGGGTCCAGCCCGCCGTCCCCGGCCGGGACGTGCGGCTCACCATCGACCTCGACGTGCAGCGCCTGGCCGAGGAGTCCCTCGCCGCTGGCCTCGAGCGGGCCCGTGGCTCCTACGACAGGAACACGGCCAAGTTCTTCCTGGCACCCGGCGGTGCCATCGTCGTCCTCGACCCCCGGGACGGCTCGCTGGTGGCCATGGCGTCCTACCCGACCTACGACCCCCGGGAGTTCGTCAACGGGATCAGCGAGTCCCGCTTCCGCCAGCTGCAGGACCCCGCCGGCTACTTCCCCCTCAACGACCGGGCCATCCAGGGCCAGTACGCCCCGGGCTCGACGTTCAAGCTCGTCAGC
>DASZJY010000235.1:0-1541 GCA_035947635.1 Acidimicrobiales bacterium
GGCGGCCGGCCGTGACCTCCTCGGTCACCCGCCGGTGGGCCTCGGCCTCCTCCAGCGGGCCCCGCAGCCAGCGGGTCTCGACCGGCGTGCGCCCGGGCGGCAGCTCGTCGAGCACGGTGACGTCGAGGTCGCCGTAGACAGTCATGGCCGCGGTGCGGGGAATGGGCGTGGCTGTCATGACGAGCACGTCGGGGTCGTCACCCTTGCCCCGCAGAGCGGCCCGCTGCTCCACCCCGAACCGATGCTGCTCGTCGATGACCACCACCCCGAGGGCACGGAACCCGACCTCCTCCTCGAGCAAGGCATGGGTGCCGATGAGCAGGTCGACTTTGCCCTCGGCCAGGCCGTCGCGGATGCGGTTGCGCTCGGTGCCCGTCGTGCGGTTGGTGAGTAGCTCGACCCGCAGGGGCCGGTCGCCGGTGAGCGTGCTCTCGTCGGGGACGTTGAGCGCGCCGAGCAGCTCGCGGACGCCCATGCCGTGCTGCTCGGCCAGGACCTCGGTGGGAGCCATGAGGGCGCCCTGGTAGCCGCCCTGCACCGCCATGAGCAGGGCGCTGACCGCAACCACCGTCTTGCCGCTGCCCACGTCGCCCTGGAGCAGCCGGTGCATCGGGTGGGCACCGGACAGGTCGGCGGCGATCTCGGCCACGGCCCGCTGCTGGGCGCCGGTGAGAGGGAAGGGGAGGGCAGCGTGGAAGCGGGCGACCAGCTCTCCGTCGGCGACATGGCGGATCCCCTTGGCCTCCCGCTCGACCGCCCGCTTGCGCATGACCAGGGCCAGCTGGAGGCGGAGCAGCTCGTCCAGCACCAGCCGCTTCCGCGCCGTCTCCGCCGCGCCCATCGACTCGGGGTTGTGGATGTGCGTCATGGCCCACGTACGGTCGACGACGTCGAGGCGGTCCCGCCACTCCTCCGGCACCGGGTCGGCGAACTCCCCCGCCCGGGCCAGCGCCTCCTCGACGAGGGTGGCCAGCTCCCAGGTGGTCAGCCCCGCCTTCTCCGACTGCGGGTAGACGGGGACGATGCGGCCGGTGCGGTCGCCCACCAGGTCGACGACGGGATTGGTCATCTGACGCCGGCCCCGGTACGCCTCGAGCTTGCCGAAGAGCACCGCCTGGGTGCCGACGGAGAGCTGGCGGGCGCGCCACGGCTGGTTGAAGAAGACGCAGTGGAGGTAGCTCGACCCGTCGAAGACGTCGACCTCCACCAGCGCCCGGCGCTGGCGTGTGCGCCGGGACGCCACCCGCTTGACGGTGGCCAGCACCAGCGCCTCCTCGCCTGTCTTGAGGTCGCGGATGGCGGCCTGGCGGGTGCGGTCGAGGTACCGGCGGGGATAGTGGGTGAGCAGGTCGAGCACGGTGCGGATCTCGAGGGCGGCCAGCGCCTCCGCCTTCTTGGGCCCCACCCCGGCGAGGACGGTGACCGGTATGTCCGCCAGTTGGGACAGGCGCCGGCTCACCGGCCAGGGCTCACTCGACGCTGAAGAGCCAGGCGGACAGCGGCTGGCCGCCGTCGTGCACCTCGACCTCCACGTTGGGTCG
>DASZJY010000236.1:0-5680 GCA_035947635.1 Acidimicrobiales bacterium
ACATGCGGCCCCGCCAGGCCGTCACCGTGTGGTGGGACACCTGACCGCCCGGGGGCGTCAGGCACTGGCGGCGGTGGCCTCGTCCAGCAGGTCCCGGAGAGGTTCGAGGAGGGCGGGGGTGGCGGCCACGGCCGAGCCCGACTCGGGGATGGGGCCCTCGAGGCCCTCGACGCTCGCCCCGGCGGCGGCCGCGATCACCGCCCCGGCGGCCAGGTCCCAGGGCTGCAGGCCCGACTCGTAGTAGGCGTCGACCCTCCCGCACGCCACCCAGCACAGGTCGAGCGTCGCCGCGCCCATCCGGCGGATGTCCCGCACCGCGGGTAGCACGGTGGACAGCATGCGGGCCTGGTGGGCCCGTCGCTCGGGCAGGTAGGAGAACCCGGTGGCGACCAGCGACTGCGAGAGGTCGCTGGCCTCGGAGGGCACCACCTTCTCGCCGTTGCACGCCGCCCCCCGCCCGACCACTCCGCTGAACAGCTCGTCCCGGGTGGGGTCGTACACGACGCCCACGACTCCCTCTCCGTCCACCTCGGCGGCGATGGAAACGCCCCACGCCGGATGGCCGTACAGGTAGTTCGTGGTGCCGTCGAGGGGGTCGATCACCCAGCGCACGCCGCTCGACCCCTCCCGGCTGGCCCCCTCCTCGGCGAGGATGGCGTCGTCGGGGCGGGCGCTTGCCAGGCCTTCGACGACGAGTTTCTCCGACGCCCGGTCCATGTCGCTGACCAGGTCAGTGGCGCTCGTCTTGGTGGCGACGCTGGCGTCGTCGACGCGAGCCGCGGCTCGGCCGTCGAGGAGGAGGGCACCGGCGTCGCGCGCGAGGCCGGTGGCGAGGTCGAGAAGGGCGTCGAGGTCTTCCACGACCCTTACCGTACGGCCACTACCGTCGGCGCGATGGGACCGGGGCTGGTCGACCTCCGCTCCGACACCGTCACTCGGCCCACGCCCGAGATGCGCCGGGCAATGGCCGAGGCCGAGGTGGGCGACGACGTCTACGGCGAGGACCCCACCGTCAACGCCCTCGAGGACGCCTTCGCCGAGCGGGTCGGCAAGGAGGCCGCTCTCTTCGTTCCCTCGGGAACGATGGCGAACCAGCTCGCCCTCCGCCTGCTGGCTCCGGCCGGAACGACCGTCGTCGTCGGCCGCCGCCAGCACGTGGTGATCTACGAGGACGGGGCGGGCGGGCGCAACGCCGGCGTGCAGTTCCACACCGTCGACGACACCGACGGCACGCTCTCGGCAGGGGAGGTGGCGTGGGCGGTGGAGGCGGTCGAGCACCATCAGCCCCGGCCCTCCCTGGTCTGCGTGGAGAACACCCACATGCCGGCTGACGGGGCACCCTGGCCGCTGGAGCGGATGGAGGAGCTCGGCGCCGCCGCAGCGGCGGCCGGCCTCGCGGTCCACCTCGACGGCGCCCGCCTCTTCAACGCCGAGGTGGCCACCGGCACCCTGGCGGCGGCCTACGCCCGCCCCGCCACGACTGTGATGTGCTGCCTGTCCAAGGGCCTGTGCGCGCCGGTGGGGTCGGTGCTGGCCGGCCCTGCCGACGTCGTCGCCGAGGCCCGGGTCGAGCGTCACCGCCTGGGCGGGGGGATGCGCCAGGCAGGGATCATCGCCGCCGCCGGGCTCGTCGCCCTGCGGACCATGGTCGACCGTCTGGCCGAGGACCACCTCCGGGCGCGCCGGCTGGCCGAGGCAGTGGGCGAGCGTTGGCCGGGCGCGGTGGCGGCACCGGAGCGCATCCGCACCAACGTCGTCACCTTCGCCCATGGGGACCCCCCCGGCCTGCTCGATCAACTCCGCTCCGAAGGGGTGGTGGCCGGCACCATCGCGCCCGGAGTCGTCCGCCTGGTCACCCATCACGACGTCGACGACGCCGGTGTGGAGCGGGCGGCGAAGGCCCTGACCGGCGCCCCGTGACGGCACGGCGACGGGAGAGCGTCTCCAACGCCACCAGCGCGGAGAGCACGGCGTAGACCACCACCAGAAGCTTCGGCACCCAGCGCACCTCGGGCGGCGTCGGCGGGATGAGCAGGCCGCAGACGACGGCGGCGGCCAGGAAGAACCAGAACCGCCGGTCGCTCACGGGACAAGCCCGATCAGGGCCTCGCTGACCCAGGCGATGGCGAAGGCGCCGGGAATCGTCAGCACCCAGGCCCAGACGACCCTCCCGGCCACGCCCCAGCGGACAGCCGACAGCCGGCGGGAGGCACCCACGCCGACGATCGCCCCGGTGATGGTGTGTGTGGTGGACACGGGGATCCCGGCGGCCGACGTGAAGAAGAGCGTCGACGCCGCCGCCGACTCGGCGGCGAACCCGCCCACCGGCTGCAGTCGGGTGATCCTCGACCCCATCGTCTTCACGATCCGCCAGCCCCCGCTCAGGGTCCCCAGGCCGATGGCGACGTGGGCGGCCACCACGACCCACAGCGGCACAGCGGCGTCGGCCCCCAGGTGGCCGGCGCCGATGAGGACGGCGAGGATGATTCCCATCGTCTTCTGGGCGTCGTTGCCACCGTGGCCCAGGCTGAAGGCAGCTGCCGAGACCAGCTGTCCCCGGCGGAAGCCGCGGTTGAGGCGCTCGACGTTCCGGTAGCCGTGGAACGCCCACATGGTGACGAGGATGACGATCAGCCCCAGAGCCAGGCCGATCAAGGGCGAGAGGACGATGAACACGCCGATCTTCCGGAGACCCTCCTCTTCGAGGACGCCGAACCCGCCCCGGGCCACCGCCGCCCCAGCCATCCCTCCCACCAGCGCATGGGACGAGCTGGTGGGCAGCCCCAGATAGAACGTCACGAGGTTCCATCCGATGGCCCCGACCAGACCGGCGAAAACGACGCCCACAGTCAGCACGTTGCGGGCCGGGTCGACCACGTCCTTGGCGATGGTCGTGGCCACGTCGGTCCCGAACACCAGGAAGGCGACGAAGTTGAAGAAGGCTGCCCAGGCCACCGCGTACCGTGGCGACAGCACCCGCGTCGACACGACGGTTGCGATCGAGTTGGCGGCGTCGTGGAAGCCGTTGGTGAAGTCGAACGCCAGGGCGACGAGGATGACGAGGACGACCCCGAGATCCATGGCGGGCGGACGCCTAGGCGTGCTTGAAGACGATCGACTCGACGATGTCGGAGACGTCCTCGAGGGTGTTGAGGGCCGCCTCCATGGCTTCGACGACGTCCTTCCACTTGAGGACCTCGAGCGCCTTGAACTCCCCGCTGAAGAGCCGGCCGAGCGCACGCCGGTAGATGTCGTCGCCGTGCGTCTCCAGCTGGTCGATGGCCTCGAGGTGGGGCTCCATACCCTTCATCGACCGGAGCTGTCCGAGCAGCAACACGGCTTCGTCGGCCATCTGCACCAGCACGTCGGCCTGCTCCTTGAGCTCGGGCAGGATCTCGGTGACCCCGAACAGGTTGAGGAGGGCGGCGACTGCCAGCATGTCGTCCACCACGTCGTCCAGCTCCTCGGCGAGGGCGTGGATGTCCTCCCGGTCGAACGGGGTCACGAACGTGGTGTTGAGGAGCCGCATGATCGATCGGGTGACCTCGTCCCCCTGGCGCTCCAGAGCTTTGACCGCCTCGAGCTGGCGGGGCAGGTCGTCGAGGTTGTTGAGGAGTTCCTGGAGCACGCGGGCACACGCCGCCGCATTGCCGGCCGACTCGCAGAAGAGCTCGATGAAGCGGTCGTCAGCGGGGACCAGGCGGAAGCGCAACGTTCACGACCCCAGGTGGCGGGCGGGTTTCACCGGACTGCGACCCTAACTAGTTAGGGTGCCCGGAGCGATGTTTCGCGCTCCGACCCGCCCTCGCCCGGTGCTGGCGGCCGCCCTCCTGCTGGCGACCGGGTGCACGACGGCGGCGGGGCACGAGGTGGCGACGCCGTCACCTCCGATGACCGCCAGCGGGCCGTCGGCGCCTGCGGCGGCGCCGGTGTCGAAGGCCGAGCGGGTGGTGGTCGACCAAGCGTGGGCCCCCTTCGCCACCGTCGGCGGTGTCGAGCTCCTCCACCCCTCGTCACGGGTCGAGCGGATCGGGTTCCACGAGGCCAGCCACGACGGTGCCCGCCAGCTGGAGCTCCTTCCCACCGCGGTCGCTCCCGCCACCCTGGAGAGCCGAGGGCGGGGCACCGGCTCGCGGACCGCCGCCGACATCGTCGCCGACCCCGCGGTCGAGATCCGGGCCCCGGTCACCGGCAGGGTGATACGTGCGGGCACCTACGTCCTCTACTGCGACCACCGCGACGACTACGTGGTTATCGCGCCCGACCAGCACCGTGGATGGGAGGTCAAGGTCCTCCACATCCACGGTGTCCAGGTCGGCCAGGGCGACCGGGTGACCGCCGGCCGCACCGTGATCGCCCTCCGGCCGACGCAGCTGCCGTTCGAGTCCCAGGTCGACGAGGTCAGCGCCGTCCAGCCCGCCTGGCCCCATGTGCACGTCGAGGTGGTCGACCCGACCATCCCCGACCGCCCCTCGCCGGGCGGCGGCTGCCCCTGAAGAGACGGCGCCTAGGGCGCCGGCGCCAGCATGGCCGCCAGCATGTGGCCGAACTCCTCGTTGCTCGGGGGCACGGCCGGCTCGGCGTCGGGCACCGACTCGAGCACGCCGAGGAAGGTCTCGAGGGACGTGCCGTTGGCGGCGGGCAGGTGGGAGGAGAAGATCCGGCTCGGCTGGAGGTCCCGCACCCCGTCGAGCACCTTCCCGTACAGCCCGCGGTCGGTGAGGTGGGACCACGGCGAGTCGAACAGGGCCCATGCCAGCATGCCGCCGGCGAGCGCCTCGTGGGGCACGTCGGCGGCGTCCTCGGCCGCCTGCGGCAGCAGGGCACCGAACGAGTCCACCGAGAAGAACGAGCCGGTCGCCTCGTCGAGGAGGCCCGTCGACATGGGGTTGTCGAACAGCGGCGGGGCGACGGCCCGCAGCGTGCGGTCGCCCACGGGGAGGCGATCGCCGGGGCGGATGGCGTGCACCCGGTCGAGCGGCACCGGCCACCACGAGGTCATCCGCAAGGCGCTGAAGGCGTGGGTGACGAGGCGGGCGTCGGGTGCGAGCTCCATCACCCGCTGGATCGCCCCGGTGTGGTCGGCGTCGTCATGGGTCAGCCAGATCCACCGCAACGCCGCAGGGTCCACGATCGACGAGAGGGCCTCGATGAACTGGTCGGCGTCGGCCGCCATCCCGCCGTCGACGAGCACGGGCTCCTCGGCCAGCAGGACGTAGGCGTTGACGGGAAGGACCATGCCGGGGAGCGGCACGCTGGACGGGAGCACGTGGACATCGGGTGCGGCCTGGTACGGGGTATCCACCTCGCGAACCTCCTGGTCGTGAGATCGGTGTCACTTCCAAGGCGTTCGTGACCGGCCCCTTCCGTTCAGTTCGGGCTGAACGACCACCGCACCTCGTCACCGTCGCCGGGCTCGTAGGCGCAGTAGAGGCCGGTTCGGAGCTGGCGGTCGAGCACCGATCCGGCCTCGGGGAGCGCCTCGGCCACCCGGCCCGTCGCCGCCCGAAGCGCCCTCGTGACGTTCAGACGTGCCCGCTCGGCCGCCGAGGACGCCCGCCGGGACCGCCCCCCCAACCCGAACGCCCGGGCCAGCTGGCTCACCAGCTGGTCGAGCTCACCCTGGAGCGCCTCGGCGCGGTGATCCGACCCCGCCCCCAGTGCCTCGTCGATCTCCGCC
>DASZJY010000237.1:0-5261 GCA_035947635.1 Acidimicrobiales bacterium
AGGAGATCGTGCACCAGCTCCAGGAGGCGGTGCGCCCTCCGATGCCCGAGGTGGCCTCGGCCGAGCTCGGCGTCCACTACCTGCCCGCGGACCCCGGTGCGCCCACCGGAGGCGACCTCTACGACTGGCTCGTCCTGCCCGACGGCGACCTGCATCTGGCCGTCGTCGACGTGATGGGCAAGGGCGTGTCGGCTACCAAGGACGCAGTGGGCGTCACCCACGCCCTCCGCCTGCTCGCCCTCGACGGCTGCTCGCTCGACCGGCTCGTCGCCCGGGCCGGTGCTCTGGTCAGCGCCCAGAGCCCCGAGCTCGTGGCCACCGTGATGGTGGCCCGTTACCGGCCCTCGGACGGCACCGTCCACCTGGCCGGGGGTGGCCACCCGCCCGCCCTGCTGGTCTCGGGTGACCGCCGCGTCAGGCTCATCTCCGCGCCGGGCGTCGCCATCGGCTGGCCGGGGGCGGGCTCGAGCGAGATCGTCACCGTCGTGCTCGGGCGCCAGGACACTCTCGTGCTCTACACCGACGGCCTCATCGAGGCGTCCAAGGACATCCTCGCCGGCCTCGACGGCATCACCACCGCCGCCGCCCAGACGGCCGAGTACCCGGCCGCCCACCTGGCCCGCGCCCTCGTGCAGCGGGCCCTGTTCGGGGCCCAGCGGCGGGACGACTCGCTGGCTCTCGTCCTGCGCCGGCGCACCCCTCCGGCGCCGTCGACCGGCGCGCTGCTGGCGCCGTTCGAGTACCGCTTCTCGCCCAGCCCCGCCACCATCCCGCTGGCCCGCCACCTGTTCGCCGACTGGCTGCAGTACCTGGCCGTCGACGACGCCGAGCGCTCCGACCTCCTTCTCGTGGTCTCCGAGCTGTGCTCCAACGCCGTGCGCCACGCCAGCGGCGCACCCGGGGCACTGACGCTGAAGGCATGGGCGGACGGCGACGCCGTGGTCGTCGAGGTGGAGGACGACGGCGTCGGCTTCGAGCTGGTGGGCCGCTACGACGACGACCTGCCCGACCCGTCGGCCGAGCAGGGCCGCGGCCTCTACGTCGTCCAGGCCCTCACCGACGACATGTCGGTGAGCCGCCACGGCGGCCACACCGTCGTGCGGGCGGTGCGCCGAGCCGTCCTACCCGACGGGAGCTGAGGCCCGCGGGGAGGGTCGGTTCTCACGAACTGTTCCAGGAATCGGTCCGTCACGGGACATCTTGCGGAACGGTTCCCCAGAGGCGGGGCCAAAGGGTGACGAGCACCCGGACCGGCGGTCGTGCTGTCCGCCCCCGGTGGGGAGTAGGGACCGACGCACTCGATGAACACGGTCCAGGTGCTCGTCGTCGCCCCTTCGGCGCGGGACCAGGCCAACGGGGGCGAAATCGTGTTTTCCGAAGGATGAGAGCCGCGCCGGGCGCGCCTGATACGCGCGGTTCGGAGAATCAGGCGCCGAGCTGCCAGAGGAGGAACGCCCAGCTGTCGGCCAGCTCGTCGGCCTGCTTCCACGCCGGCTTGCCTTGCCCGTGTCCGGCGCGGGTCTCGATGCGCAACAGCACCGGACGCTCCTCGGGGGTGGACGTGGCCGCCTGCAGCCGGGCAGCGAACTTGCGGGCGTGCAGGGGGTCGACCCTCGAGTCGGACTCGGCCGCCAACAGGAGCGTCGCCGGATAGGGGGTGCCGTCGACGACGTGGTGGTAGGGCGAGTAGGTGGCGAGCACGGCGAACTGGTCGGGGTCGTCGGGGTCGCCGTACTCGGGCACCCAGAGGGCTCCGATCAGGAAGCGGTGGTAGCGCAGCATGTCGAGGAGGGGGACGGCGCACAGGGCCGCCCGGCAGAGGTGGGGCCGTTGGGTGAGGGTGGCGCCGACGAGCAGCCCGCCGTTGGAGCCGCCCCGGATGGCCAGGCGATCACGGCTGGTGCGCCCCTCGGCCACCAGCCAGTCGGCGGCGGCGGCGAAGTCGTCGAACACCTGCTGCTTGCGGTCGAGCATGCCGGCGCGGTGCCAGTCCTCGCCGTACTCCCCACCGCCGCGGATCCCGGGCGCGGCGTAGGCGCCACCCCGCTCGCAGAGGGCCACCAGGCCCACGCTGAATCCGGGGGTCGAGGGGATGGCGAACCCCCCGTAGCCGCTCAAGACGGTCGGTGTCTCCGTCGAGGGCACGGTTCCGGCGGCCCGGACGAGGAACATGGGGACCTGGGTGCCGTCGGTCGAGCGGTAGCGCACCTGCTCGGTGACGAAGGCGGCCGGGTCGACGGGGGAGGGCAAGCGGCTCCACGCTTCGACACCAGCCGCCGGCGTCCAGCGCCACAAGCTGGACGGGCGGGTGAACGACGTGAACGTGAGGAAGGCCATGTCGGCAGACGGGTCGGCGTCGAGCCCGACGACCGAGCCCATCTCGGGGAGCACCACCTCCTCCCCTCCCGAGCCGTCGAGGCGGTAGCGATGGAGCCGGGAGACGGCGTCCTCGGTGGACGCCACCAGCAGCCACTCGCCGGCGACGACGGCGGCCTCGATCACCGCGTCGGTCTCGGCGACGACGGTCTTCCACCCGTCCGCTCGGGGCGCGTGCACGGAGGCCCGCACGACCCGCCCCCGAGGGGAACCGAGGTTGGTGACGGCGTACAGCCGGTCGCCGACGATCTGGCACCAGGTCGAGGCCTCCTCGCCCTCGACGACCGTCGTGCGTTCGCCGGTCATGCGGTCGACGAGGACGACGTCGGTGCGCGTCGGCATGAGGTGCACGTGAAGGGCGAGCCACCGCCCGTCCGGAGAGATGACGGCCGTGGGCAGGGCGGTGCGGTCGAGGTCGCCGAGAACGAGCTCGTCGGCCTCGGGGCCGGGCCGCCCGACCTCGTGCCACCAGACCGTCTCCCAGTAGCCCTCTTCGCCCTCGTCGACCGTGGCCGGGTCGGGGAGGCGGCTGTACGCGAACCCCGACCCGTCGGGGAGCCATGCGGGCGACGGGTGACGGACGTGGGGGATGGCGTCCGGCAGCAGCTCGCTGGTATCGACCTCGAGTATGCGCAGCGTCCCCCGCTCACTTCCTGCCTCGGAGACGCCGTAGGCCACCAGGCGGCCGTCGGGGGAGGGAGAGAACCAGTCGATGGCCGCCGCCTGGTCACCGGTCAAGCCGGCCGGGTCGACGATCACCCTGGGCGGCTCGTCGGCGCGGTCGACGCCGCGCACGGCCAGCACCGCCTGCTGCTGGTCGCCCTCCCGCTGCAGGGCGAAGACGCGGGGCCCGCCCACCGCCGGCGTGCCCACCGAGCCGGTCCGCAGGAGCTCCAGGAACCGGGCGTGGAGGACGGGGCGGGAGGGCAGGGCATCGAGCACCGCCCGGGTGCGGGCGTTCTGGGCGGCGGTCCACGCCTGCGTCTCCTCGGAGTCGCCGTCCTCCAACCACCGGTAGGGGTCGGCGACGGCGCGGCCGTGCAGGACGTCGACGACCTCGTCGACGCGGGCGGGAGGGGTGGGAGGAACCTCGACGGGGAAGTGGCTCAGCGAAGTGGGGCGAACGAGCTCGGTCGGGCCCGGCTACTTGGCGTTGGGCCGGCGCCCGTGGTTGGCCTTCTTCCGGCGGGCCCTGACCTTGCGCTTGTTCGTCTTCTTCGACATGGACTGAGAGGCTACCGGCCCGGTGACCTGGGCCGGACTGCCACGGGTGGGCGGTACCCTGAGCCGGTGGAGCGCCTGGGACTGGTGGGACTGCCCAACTCGGGCAAGTCCGCCCTCTTCAACGCCCTCACCGGTGGCTCGGCGGTGGTGGCGGCCCACCCGTTCTCCACCACCGAGACCCAGGTGGGCGTGGCCCACGTCGCCGACCCCCGCCTCCGGGCCCTGGCCGACATGAGCCGGTCGCGCAAGGTCGTGCCTGCAACGGTTGAGTTCGTCGACATCGCCGGGCTGGTGGCGGGCTCGTCCAGCGGCGAAGGCCTCGGCAACCGGTTCCTCGGCGGCATCCGCGAGGTCGACGCGATCGTCCTGGTGCTGAGGGCGTTCACCGACGACAACGTCGTCGGTGGCTCCGATCCCCTGGAGGACCTGCACACCCTCGAGCTCGAGCTGGTCCTTGCCGATGCCGAGTCGGCCGAGACCCAGCTGGCCAAGCGGCGCAAGATGGCCAAGACCGACGCGTCGGCGGCGGCCGAGGCGGCTGTCCTACAGGCGGCCGTCGACGTGCTGAACGCGGGCACGCCGATCTACCGGTCGACGCTGTCGGCCGACCAGCGGGCCGCCCTGCGCCCGATGTTCCTCCTCACCAACAAGCCGGTGCTGGCCGTCGTCAACCTGGGGGAGTACCAGTTGGGCGACGCCGACCCCCTGGTGAAGCCGGTGGGGGCCGAGCTCGGGAGCGCGGCCGACGTCCTCGGTGTGAGCGTGCAGCTGGAGGCGGAGGCGGCCCAGCTCGACGACGAGTCGAGGTCCGAGCTGCTTGACGGGCTCGGCCTGGGCGAGGGGGCCCTCCCGCGCATCGTCCGGGCCGCCTACCACCTGCTGGGGCGACGGACGTTCCTCACCACCGGCGACAAGGAGTCACGGGCATGGACCTTCCGGGCCGGCGCCAAGGCACCCGAGTGCGCCGGCGTGATCCACTCCGACCTGCAGCGGGGCTTCATCCGGGCCGAGGTCATCCGTTGGGACGCCCTGCTCGAGCTGGGGTCATGGGCGGCCGCCCGAGACGCCGGGAAGCTGCGCATCGAGGGCAAGGACTACGTGGTCGCCGACGGGGACGTCCTCGAGATCCGGTTCAACGTGTGATGCCCGTGCCCCGAACCAGTCGCGCCTGCTGAGGGCGGTCGCACATGCCCTGGCTCCTTCGGGACGACAAGGTGCTGGCGGCGCTGGAGGTGGCGTCGTCGTTCCGCGACCGGTCCCGCGGGCTGCTCGGGCGCGACGGCATGGAAGGTGGCCTGCTCATCCGTCCCTGCCATCAGGTGCACTCCTTCGGCATGCGTTTCCCGATCGACGTCGCCTTCTGCACGAAGGACCTGGTGGTCGTGCGGACGCTGTCACTGCGTCCGGGGCGCATGACCCGCCCGTCGCTCAAGTGCTGTTGCGTGATCGAGGCCGAGGCGGGGGCCTTTGCCCGATGGGAGCTGCGCCCCGGCGACCAGCTGGCGGTGGAGGAATGACCGAGCACGGCGAGCCGAGCCGCCGGCACCTGCCTCCCGCCCGCCGCCCGCAGGGGCCGGCGGCTCCCCAGGGCGAGCCGAGCGCACGTCCCCCGGAGGAGGAATGACCGAGCATCGAGGGGCTGCGCCCGCCGCTTCCGGTGG
>DASZJY010000238.1:0-2390 GCA_035947635.1 Acidimicrobiales bacterium
GCTCGAGCAGCCCCTCCGGGTGGCTTCCGGACGCGTCGGCGGGCACGGCGACAGCGTGACGCACCGGTCCGGGACACCGCCGGGGGACCCGGTTGAGGGGCTGGCACTCTCGTGGGTAGAGTGCCAATCGACACGGGCATCCGGTGCCTGACCCCCGCGACGGCAGGCTCCGCAGCACCGTGCCACAGCATCAGTGCACGACCCACCAGCCGTCCGATCCCGAAGGGGGCGTCGCTGACGTGACGACCGCTACCAAGGTCAACATCAAGCCGCTGGAGGACCGTGTCGTGGTCCAGGCCAACGAGGCCGAGACCACCACCGCCTCCGGCCTGGTCATCCCGGACACCGCCAAGGAGAAGCCGCAGGAGGGCACGGTCATCGCCGTGGGCCCCGGTCGCGTCGACGACAACGGCAACCGCGTCCCGCTCGACGTCAGCGTCGGCGACGTGGTCATCTACTCCAAGTACGGCGGCACCGAGGTCAAGTACGCCGGCGAGGAGTACCTCGTGCTCTCCGCCCGCGACCTGCTCGCCGTCGTCGAGAAGTAGGGGAAGGACCCGGCTGCCCCCCAGACACGCTCCGCGCGCCGTGGGTCCCTGCAGCCGGGCCGTTCCAGCGCCTCGCGTCCGCCCCGGCGACCCGAACTGACCGGGTCCCGGGGCGGTCGTCGTCCCACCCCGTGCTCCACCTGATCGGAAGGGCCCCATGGCCAAGATCATCAAGTTCAACGAGGACGCCCGCCGTGCGCTCGAGCGCGGCGTGGACAAGCTCGCCGACGCGGTCAAGGTGACCCTCGGCCCGCGCGGGCGCAACGTCGTCCTCGACAAGAAGTTCGGCGCCCCGACCATCACCAACGACGGCGTGACCATCGCCCGTGAGGTCGAGCTCGAGGACCCGTACGAGAACCTCGGCGCCCAGCTGGCCAAGAACGTCGCCACCAAGACCAACGACGTCGCCGGCGACGGCACCACCACCGCCACCGTGCTGGCCCAGGCCCTGGTGCACGAGGGCATGCGCAACGTCGCCGCCGGTGCCAGCCCGACGGCGCTCGGCACCGGCATGCGCGCCGCCGCCGACGCGGTCTCCAAGGCCCTCGACGAGGTCGCCATCCCGGTCTCCGACGAGCAGGCCATCGCCGGCGTCGCGACCGTCTCGGCGCAGGACGCCGAGGTCGGTCAGCTGATCGGCCAGGCCATGGAGAAGGTCGGCAAGGACGGCGTCATCACCGTCGAGGAGAGCACCACCCTCTCCACCGAGCTCGACGTGACCGAGGGCGTGCAGTTCGACAAGGGCTACCTCTCGCCCTACTTCGTCACCGACCAGGAGGCGATGGAGGCCGTCCTCGAGGACGCCCTCGTGCTGCTGGTCAGCGGCAAGATCGGCGCGCTGGCCGACCTGCTGCCGCTGCTGGAGAAGGTGCTCTCCACCGGCGCCCGCCCGCTGCTGATCGTCGCCGAGGACGTCGAGGGCGAGGCGCTGTCCACCCTCGTCGTGAACTCGATCCGCAAGACGATCAAGGTCGTCGCGGTCAAGTCGCCGTACTTCGGCGACCGTCGCAAGGCGTTCATGACCGATCTCGCCGTCGTCACCGGTGGCCAGGTGGTCAGCGAGGACGTCGGTCTCAAGCTCGACCAGGTCGGCCTGGAGGTGCTCGGCACCGCCCGCCGGATCACCGTCGACAAGGACACGACCACGATCGTGGACGGCGGTGGCACCGGTGAGGCCATCGGCGACCGGGTCGCGCAGATCCGCCGCGAGATCGAGTCGACCGACTCCGACTGGGACCGCGAGAAGCTGCAGGAGCGGCTGGCCAAGCTGGCCGGCGGCATCGGCGTGATCCGGGTCGGCGCGGCCACCGAGGTCGAGCTCAAGGAGAAGAAGCACCGCATCGAGGACGCCATCTCCGCCACCAAGGCCGCGGTCGAGGAGGGCGTCGTCCCCGGTGGTGGCTCGGCCCTGGTGCACGCGGCCGCGGTCGTCGACGGGCTGGACCTCTCCGGTGACGAGCTGACCGGGGCCCGGGTGGTCCGGCGGGCGCTGGACGCCCCGCTGGCCCGGATCGCGGCCAACGCCGGATTCGAGGGCCAGGTCGTGGTGAGCAAGGTGCGCGAGGCCGGCGTCGGCCAGGGCTTCAACGCCCAGACCGGCCAGTACGGCGACCTGGTCGCGCAGGGCGTCATCGACCCGGTGAAGGTCACCAAGGCCGCGCTGGAGAACGCCGCCTCGATCGCGTCCATGGTGCTCACCACCGACTCCGCCGTCGTCGAGGCGCCGGAGGAGGAGCACGCGGGGGCCGGGCACCACACCCACGGGCACTCGCACGGGCACGGTCACGGCCACAGCCACTGACCGTCGATCATCGGCGGGTGGCCGCCCGGCACGCCGTCGGG
>DASZJY010000239.1:0-6086 GCA_035947635.1 Acidimicrobiales bacterium
AAGCCGGTCATCGGCTACCTGCACACCGGGATGGAGAAGCAGGGAGAGGAGCTCACCTACCTCCAGGGCCCGACCAACGTGACCCGGATGGACTACGTCTCGCCGATGTTCAACGAGCTGGTCTTCGCCCTGGCCACCGAGGAGCTGCTCGGGGTCGAGGTCCCGCCCCGGGCCACCTGGATCCGCATGCTCATGTGTGAGCTCAACCGCATGTCGTCGCAGGTCCTGTGGCTGGCCACCAACGGCATGGACCTGGGCGCCATTTCGATGATGATCTACGGCTTCCGCGAGCGCGAGTACATCCTCGCCTTCTTCGAGAAGTGCTCGGGCCTGCGGATGAACCACAACTACATTCGCCCGGGCGGGGTGGCGGCCGACCTGCCCGACGGGTGGCGCGACGACGTCCTCGGCATCCTCGAGGCCTTCCCCCCCCGCCTCGACGACTACGACACGCTCCTCACCGGCCAGCCCATCTGGCGGGAGCGCACCCAGGGCGTCGGCGTCATCACCGCCGACGAGTGCATGGCGCTCGGCATCACCGGCCCGATCCTCCGCTCCACCGGCGTGCCCTGGGACCTGCGCCGCACGATGCCCTACATGTTCTACGACCAGATGGAGTTCGACGTGGTGGTCGGCCAGTACGGCGACACCTTCGACCGCTACGCCATCCGGCTCAACGAGATCCGCGAGTCGATCGAGATCGTCCGCCAGATCGTCGACGCCATGCCGCCCGGTGACTACCGGGTGCAGGACAAGAAGGTGACCCCCCCGCCCCGGGCCCGCATCGACGAGTCGATGGAGGCCCTCATCCACCACTTCAAGATCTTCACCGAGGGCTTCAAGGTGCCCGAGGGCGAGGTCTACGTGGCCGTCGAGTCGCCCCGGGGGGAGCTGGGGTGCTACCTGGTCTCCGACGGCTCAGCCAAGCCCTACCGCCTGCACATCCGGGCACCGTCGTTCGTCAACCTGCAGTGCCTGCCCCACATGGTCCGTGGCGGCCTGATCGCCGACGCCGTCGCCGTGATCTCCACCGTCGACCCGATCATGGGTGAGGTGGACAGATGAGTTTCGCCTCGCAACCGGAGGTTGCTCGGCGAGTTCTGTCGTGCTCCGGGCGACCGGTCAAGCTGGATCGCCCTCCGCGCTCTCTTCTTTCTGCGGCGGCAGCTGGAGGGGCGCCCTCGGCGCTTGCCGCAGCCACCGGCGAGGGCAGAGGCCGATGGCGCGGCTGAACCCGGAGAACGTCAGGCGTTCCAGGGAGCTCATGGGGCTGTACCCCGATCCGCGCTCCGCCCTTATCCCGATGCTCCACATCGCCCAGGAGCAGGACGGGTGGCTCACCAACGACGCCATGGAGCACATCGGCGAGCTGCTCGACCTGGCGCCCGCCGAGGTGTACGGCACGGCGACGTTCTACGACATGATCTTCACCCACCCCGTCGGGCGCTATCTCGTGTCCATATGCACGAACCTGGCCTGCATGCTCAACGGGGCCTACGACCTCCTGCACCACGCCGAGGACCGCCTCGGGGTCGCCTCGGGAGGAACCACCGCCGACGGCGAGTTCACCCTCGAGGAGGTCGAGTGCATCGCCTTCTGCGGTGCCGCCCCCTGCCTGGCGGTGAACTGGCGCTACTTCGGCGACGTCACCAACACCGACTTCGACCGCCTGATCGACGACCTGCGCACCGGGCGTCTGGCCGACCGGGTACCCCCCCACGGCACCCTCTGCCGGGTTCGGCGCCGGGTGGACATGGCTACCGTCCCCGCCAGCGGGCAGCCGGTCGCCCCCGTGGAGGACGAGGACACCCGCCTCCAGCATGAGGAGCCGGCCCTCGCCGCGGTGGGATCGGCGGGCGACGAAGACCCGGCCAACCCCCGCGCCACCGCCGGCGGGCCGAGCCAGGCCCGGGCCATCCGGGTGGCGGGAGAGTCGTCCGACCGGTCCGACCAGGACGGCGAGGGCGGCGACGACAAGGACGAGGACGAGCTGGAGGGAGGGACCTCATGATCACCGACGTTCCCGCCATCGTCACCGGCCGCTACGGCCTGCACGAGTCGTGGACGCTCGCCACCTACCTCCGCAACCACGGCTACGAGGGTCTCCGCAAGGCGCTGACCATGGACCCCGAGAAGATCCGCGACGAGGTGATGGAGGCCAAGCTGCTCGGTCGAGGCGGGGCCGGCTTCGAGGCGGGCAAGAAGTGGTCGATGTTGAAGGAGGCCCAGCCCGTCTACCTCGTCGTCAACGGCGACGAGAGCGAGCCGTGCACGTTCAAGGACCACATGCTCCTCGTGAACGACCCTCACCAGATCATCGAGGGCTCGGTCATCTGCGCCTATGCGGTGGGCGCCGCCCAGGCCTTCATCTACGTGCGGGGCGAGTTCGCCCTCGGTCTCGAGCGCATGCAGTCGGCGCTCAACGAGGCCTACGCCCACGGCGCCGCCGGCAAGAACATCTTCGGCTCCGACTTCTCCCTCGACGTGGTCATCCATCCGGGGGCGGGCGCCTACATCTGCGGCGAGGAGACCGCCCTGCTCGAGAGCCTGGAGGGCAAGCGCGGCTTCCCCCGGGACAAGCCCCCCTACTTCCCCGCCGCCATCGGGCTCTACCAGGCGCCCACGATCGTCAACAACGTGGAGACCCTGTCCAACCTCCCCTGGATCGTGCTCCACGGGGGCGAGGCGTTCTCCTCCCTCGGGGAGGGGCGGTCGGCGGGCACCCGGCTCTTCTCGCTCTCCGGGCACGTGAAGCGACCGGCCAACTACGAGATCGAGATGGCCAAGACCACCTTCCGCGACCTCATCTACGACGAGCGCCTGGGGCAGGGGATCCGCGACGACAACGAGCTCAAGGCGTTCGTGCCCGGAGGGGCGTCCGCCCCTTGGTTCGGGCCCGACCAGGTCGACTTGCCGCTCGACCAGGACGCGGTGGCCAAGGCGGGCTCGATGCTGGGGTCGGGCTCGGTCGTGGTGATGGACCACACCACCTGCGCGGTTCGGGCCGCCTGGCGGATCACCCGGTTCTTCCACACCGAGTCGTGCGGCCAGTGCACGCCTTGCCGGGAGGGCAGCGGCTGGCTGGACAAGATCATGAACCGCATCGAGCTGGGGGGCGGTCGCAAGAGCGACCTCGACCTGCTGCTCGACGTGTGCGACAACATCGCCCCCGGTCTCACGTGGCCCCCGCAGAAGACGACGATCTGCGTCCTGGGCCCGTCGATCCCGTCCTCGATAACCTCCGCGATCCACATGTTCCGCGACGAGTTCTACGCCCACATCACCGAGGGGCGCTGCCCCTTCGGCCCCACCGTGGGCGGCGCCGTCCCGGTCGGCGCCGAAGCAGCGACATGAGCGAGCACCGAAGCGGAGTGCCGCCTGCGTGGCGGAACGCAGCGCCGCCTGCGTGGCGGAACGCAGCGGAGGAGCGCAGCTCCCGGCAAGCATTCAACGGGGCACCATCGGAGGTGGTGCACCGATGAGCGAGCAGACGCAGGAACAAACTGACACCGTCACCATCGTCATCGACGGCCGGTCGGTCGAGGCCCGCAAGGGCGAGATGGTGATCGCCGCCGCCGAGCGGGCCGGCGTCTACATCCCCCGCTTCTGCTGGCACCCCCGGATGAAGCCGGTCGGCATGTGCCGCATGTGCCTGGTGGAGATCAGCGGCCCCAAGGGCCTGTCGCTCATGCCCTCCTGCTACGTCCCGGTGGCGGACGGCCAGGAGGTCGTCACCACGTCGACCAAGGTCAAGAAGGCACAGGACGGCGTGCTCGAGTTCCTCCTGATCAACCACCCTCTCGACTGCCCGGTGTGCGACCGCGGCGGCGAGTGCCCCCTCCAGGACCAGACCCTCGCCTTCGGTCCCGGAGAGAGCCGCTTCGTGGAGGAGAAGCGCCACTGGGCCAAGCCCATCCCGATCAACCCGCTCGTCGCCCTCGACCGGGAGCGCTGCATCCAATGTGCGCGCTGCACCCGGTTCGCCGACGAGGTGGCGGGCGACCCCCTCATCGACTTCGTCAGCCGCTCCGACTCCACGGAGATCAACATCTTCCCGGGAGAGCCGTTCACCTCCAACTTCAGCGGCAACATCGTCCAGATCTGCCCGGTCGGCGCCCTCACCGCCACGCCCTACCGCTTCCGGGCCCGGCCCTGGGACCTCGAGGTCGTGGAGTCCACCTGCACCGCCTGTTCGTTCGGTTGCCGCATGGCCGTGCAGTCGTCCCGCGACCGGGTCGTCCGCAACCTGGGCATCGACAGCGACCCCGTGAACCACGGGTGGCTCTGCGACAAGGGGCGCTTCGGCTACGAGCCGATGCACCACGAGGCTCGGCTCACCACCCCGCTGGTGCGTCGCGGTGCGGAGCTGGTGGAGGCGACATGGTCCGAGGCCGTGCAGATGGCGGCCGATGGGCTGGCCCAGGTCCGCGACGTCCACGGGTCGGAGTCACTGGCCCTCCTGGGCGGCGCACGCCTCCCCAACGAGGACGCCTACGCGTGGGCGAAGCTGGCCAAGGGCGTGCTCGGCACCGACAACGTCGACTGCCAGCTGGCCGACGGGCTGTCGGCGGAGGCGGTGCTCGGCCTCCCCCGGGCCACCATCGACGAGGCGTGCGGGGCATCCGCGGTGATCCTGCTGGCTCCCGACCTCAAGGAAGAGGTGCCCGTCTTCTACCTGCGGCTGCGCCACGCCGCCTTGGAGCAGAACCTCCCTTTGATCGAGGTCGTGCCCCGGTCGACCGGCCTCAGCCGTTACGCGACCCACTCGCTGCGCCATCGACCGGGCGAGGCGCCGGCCGTCGTGCGCGCCCTGATCGAGGCGGTCGCGGCCGCCGGCGACGGACAGCCACAGGGAAGCGGCGGCCCCACGCCAGGCGGCGTGCCTGCCGAGGACGTGGCCCGGGCGGCGGCTCTGCTCGGCAAGGGACCCGTCGTCGTGGTCCTGGGCCGGCCGTCGTTGGCGGAGTCGCCGGCGGCGGTGGTGGAGGCGGCGACCATCCTCGCCTCCGGACTGCCCGAGGTCCGGTTCATCCCCGCCCTTCGTCGAGGCAACGTCCACGGCGCCCTCGACATGGGGCTGGCGCCCGGGATCCTGCCCGGGCGGGTGTCGCTCGAGGCCGGGCGTGCGACGTACGAGACCTGGTGGGGCCGCGTCCCCGACGCCCGGGGCCTCGACGCCCTCGGCATCATGAACGCGGCGGCCACCAACCGCATCCAGGGCATCGTGCTGGCCGGCGCCGATCCCGTCTCCGACTTCCCCGACCGCACGCTCGCCCGGCGGGCCCTTGCCGGCGTGGGCTTCACCGTCGTCGTCGACCTCTTTCTCACCGACTCCGCCCTGCACGCCGACGTGGTGCTGCCCGCCGCCGGATGGGCGGAGCGACCGGGGACGACCACCAATATCGAGGGGCGGGTCACCCGCCTGGGCCAGAAGGTCACCGCCCCGGGAACGGTCCGGCCCGACTGGATGATCGCCGCCGAGCTGGCCCTCCGCATGGGGTCCGACCTGGGCTTCGACACCATCGACGGCCTCAGCGCCGAGATCGCCTCCGTCGTCCCCTCGCACCTGGGCCTCACGCCCGAGCTGCTGGCCCGCCCGGCCAGCCGCGACGGCGTGGTGGTGCCGTTGTCCGAGCGGGGAGCGCCCAGCCCTGACCTCGGCCGGCCCACCGAGACGATCGAAGTGCGCGCCGCGCGGGTGCAAGGGGAGACGCTGCAGTTCCGCCCGGACCCCGAAGGGGCCGACGCCCCCCTCGAGCCGGGCGCCCAGTACACGCCGTCCGGCGGCATCGCCGCCCCTGCCGTCGCCCGGCAGCCACCCCCGCCGCTCCTCACCTTCACCGGCGCCGAGGGGGCACCGGTGCCCCGCCCGCTCGACGCCTACTCCCTCCGTCTGGTCACGACCCGGGCGGTCTACGACGCAGGCGTGCTCGTGCAGCACTCTCCATCGCTCGCTCCTCTGGCTCCCCCGACCCGCTTCCGGGCGAACCCCTACGACCTCTCCCGGCTGGGCATCCGCCCCGGTGACCTCGTGCGGGTCGCATCGGCGCGCGCCGCCCTCGTCCTCTAGGCGGCCGCCGACCCCG
>DASZJY010000240.1:0-6123 GCA_035947635.1 Acidimicrobiales bacterium
CGGGCGACGGTGTCGGGCTGGTAGATCGGTGGTATGGGCATCGGCTTGACGCCCAGGCGGCTGCGGGCCTTGTCGAACAGGGGGGTGTTGATCGACGCCGGGAGGATGTTGGTGACGCTCACCGGCGCCCCTTCCTCGCGAAGCTCCACCCGCAGCGACTCGAGGAAGCCGTCGACGGCGTGCTTGGACGCCGCGTACGCCGAGTGGTACGGGAGGGCGCGGCGGGCCTCGACCGACGAGATGGCGATGAACGTCCCGCCTCCCCGCGCTCGCAGCTGCGGAAGGGCGACCTTGGCCGCGTGCACGGTGCCCAGCAGGTTCACGTCGACCACGCGGCGGAACTCCTCGACCGTGGTGTCCTCGAAGCGGGCGTACACCGCCACGGCTGCGGCCTGCACCCACGTGTCGAAGCCGCCGAAGCGCTCGACGGCGGCGTCGGCCACCGCCTGCACGTCCTCCAGCCTCGAGGTGTCGGCCGTCATCGCCACCGCCTCGCCGCCCTCTCCCTCGATCTGCTCGACCAGCGAGGCCAGGGCCTCGCCGTCGCGGGCCGCCACCACCAAGCGGACCCCGCGGCGGGCCATCTGCAAGGCCGTCTCCCGGCCAATGCCGCTCGAGGCACCCATGACGACCACGACCTGCTCCGCGAGCGGCGCAGGGGTCGTCCTTCCCACGGCCGGCTACCTACCCCTGGGGAATGTGGGCGAAGCGCGATGAGTTCCGCCCGCCCCCGCCGTCCTAGTCGTTCGATGAGCGCCGTCGTAGACTGCGGAGCCGTGGCCGTTCGCTCCGACACCATCGCCGCCCACTCGGGCCGCACCGAAGACCTCGAGCAGTACCGGCGGGAGCTCACCGCCTACTGCTACCGGATGCTGGGCTCGGGTTTCGAGGCCGACGACGCCGTCCAGGAGACGATGGTCCGGGCGTGGCGGGGATTCGACGAGTTCGAGGGCCGGTCGGCCGTGCGGTCGTGGCTCTACCGCATCGCCACCAACGTGTGCCTCGACATGCTGCGGAGCCGCCAGCGCCGGGCGCTGGCCATGGACTTCGGCCCGGCGGGCAGCGCCGACTCCTTCGTCGGCGCCACCCGGCCAGAGGCGGCCTGGATCGAGCCCGTTCCCGACGCCAAGGTGCTCCCGCCCGACGGTGACCCGGCTGAGCTGGCGGCGGAGCGGGAGAGCATCCGCCTGGCGTTCGTCACCGCCCTGCAGCACCTGCCCCCCCGCCAGCGGGCGGTGCTGATCCTGCGCGAGGTCCTGCGGTGGCAGGCCGCGGAGGTCGCCGAGCTGCTCGACTCGAGCGTGGCGTCGGTGAACAGCGCCCTCCAGCGGGCCCGGGCCACGCTCGCCAGCCGCAACCTCGATGCGACCTCGTCTCCGGCGACAGTCGATCCCGACCAGCAGGCGCTCCTCGCCCGCTACGTCGATGCCTTCGAGCGCTACGACATCCCGTCGCTCGTCTCGCTCCTCCACGAGGACGCGGTGATGTCCATGCCGCCGTACGACTTCTGGCTCGCCGGGCCGGAGGAGATGAGCAAGTGGTTCCTCGGTACCGGCATCGGCTGCCGGGGCTCCCGCCTGGTCGCCACCGCCGCCAACGGCTGCGCGGCGTTCGGCTCCTACCGCTCCGACGGCAAGGGCGGCCACACGCCGTGGGCCCTGCAGGTCATCGAGCTCTCAGGCGACAGGATCGTCGGGCACCACAACTTCCTCGACACCAAGCTCTTCGCCGCCTTCGGGCTCCCCTCGCACCTCCCGCCCCGCTCCTAGCACCTCGCTCAACCCGCACAGGGCGAGCAGGCCCGAGAGCGTCGGACACGCGTCGCGCACCCACACCGCGCACCCGAGCCGCCGGGCCGCGACGTGGAGCCGAGCCAGGTCGTCGACGGTCGTCAGCTCCAGGCGCGCTCCGCACGCGAGCGGCCAGCTCGCCACCTCCGTCCCGCCGCACACGAGGACCACGGTCGCGGCGATCACGTGAGTCGGACGACGGGAGACGCCGGGACTCATCGGGCCCTCACGCGAACCGGCGGTGGCCGGGGAGGGATTCCGCGACATGGTCGCCGCCGGTTCGGTCAGCGGACCAGGGGGCGGTACTTGATGCGGTGGGGCTGGTCGGCGGCGGAGCCGAGCTCCTTGCGGCGCCAGGTCTCGTAGTCGGCAAAGTTGCCCTCGAACCACCGCACCTGGCTGTCGCCCTCGAAGGCGAGCACGTGCGTGCAGATGCGGTCGAGAAACCAACGGTCGTGGCTGATGACGACCGCGCACCCAGGGAAGGCCTCGAGCCCGTCCTCCAGCGCCCGCAAGGTGTCGACGTCGAGGTCGTTGGTGGGCTCGTCGAGCAGGAGCACGTTGCCGCCTCGGCGCAGCAGCTTGGCCAGGTGCACGCGGTTGCGTTCGCCGCCCGACGCCTTGCCCACCGGCTTCTGCTGGTCGGAGCCGGTGAAGTTGAACGAGGCCACGTACGCCCGCCCGTTCATCTCGCGTGCGCCGAGGAGGAGGAGGTCCTGGCCCCCGGTGATCTCCTCGTAGATGGACTTCTCGTCGTCGAGGCTGTCGCGGCTCTGGTCGACGTAGGCCAGCTCGACGGTGGGACCGGTCCTGATCGTCCCCGCGTCGGGAGCCTCCTGGCCGGTGAGCATCCGGAACAGCGTCGTCTTGCCGGCGCCGTTGGGGCCGATGACGCCGACGATGCCAGCCGGGGGGAGCGAGAAGGACAGGTCCTCGATGAGCAGGCGGTCGCCGTACGCCTTGGTGAGCCCTTCCACCTCGATGACGACGTCGCCCAGGCGGGGCCCGGGCGGGATGGCGATCTCCAGGCGCCGCCCACCGCCGTCCGTCTCCCGGGCCTCGGCCAGCAGCTTCTCGTAGTTCCCGAGGCGCGCCTTGGACTTGGCCTGGCGGGCCCTCGGGGACATGCGCACCCACTCGAGCTCCCGCTCCAGCGTCTTGGCCCGGGCGCTGTCGGCCTTCTGCTCGATGCGCAGCCTCTCCTGCCTCTGCTCCAGCCAGCCCGAGTAGTTGCCCTCGAACGGCGTTCCCCGGCCCCGGTCGAGCTCGAGAATCCAGCGGGCGACGTTGTCCAGGAAGTAGCGGTCATGGGTGACGGCGACCACGGTGCCGGGGTACTCCTGCAGCGCCCGCTCGAGCCACGCCACCGACTCGGCGTCGAGGTGGTTCGTGGGCTCGTCGAGCAGCAGGAGGTCGGGCTTGGCGAGCAGCAGCCGGCACAACGCCACCCGCCGGCGCTCGCCGCCCGAGAGGGTGGACACGTCGGCGTCGCCGGGCGGCAGGCGCAACGCGTCCATGGCGATCTCGATCTGGCGGTCGAGGTCGTTGGCCCCCTTGGCCGCGATCTCGGCTTCCAGGCGGGCCTGCTCCTCGCCGATCTTCTCGTAGTCAGCGTCGGGGTCGGCGTAGCGGGCGAGCACCTCGTCGTACTGGCGCAAGAGGTCGGCGACCGCACCGACCGCCGCCATGACGTTGCCCTTGACGTCCTTGCCGGGGTCCAGGCGGGGTTCCTGCTCGAGCAGCCCCACGGTGTAGCCGGGCGCGAGGCGCGCCTCGCCGGTGTAGCCGTCGTCCACGCCGGCCATGATCCGGAGGAGCGAGGACTTGCCCGACCCGTTGGGCCCGATCACGCCGATCTTGGCGCCAGGGTAGAAGGCCAGCGTCATGTCCTTCACCACCTCCTTGTCGGGAGGGTGGAAGCGGCTCACGTGCCGCATGGTGAAGATGAACTTGGCGCCGTCGGCCACGGACCGACCCTACAAGGGCCCCGTCCCGTGCAAGGGTGGACCCCCCGAGGACGGTGATCGTGGCGGACGAGAGCGGCTCTGCAATCGGCGGTGGGTGTCAGGGCGACCCGGAGGCAGACCTACGTTCTGCACGAAGGGCGCGTCGTCGAGTCGGGAACGCACGAGCGCCTCATGGCCATGGGAGGCCGCTACGCCGAGATGTTCAACCTGCAGGCCGCCGCCTTCCTGGAAGCGCCGCCGGAAGAGGCCCGGCCAACGAAACGTTGACGTCTCGCAGCGAAACGTGTTAGTCCTCTAGCGAGACGCCTCCGTATCGGAAGGAGCGCCATGGCCGAAGATCCGCCCTTCGTCCCCGCAACCGAGCGCCTGCTCCACGAGGACCCGGTGATCTACCGGCGCCGGTGGTTCCTGCTCGGGGTCATGTGCCTGTCGCTGGTGATGGTCGTGATGTCGGTGGCCGGGCTGAACGTGGCGCTGCCCAGCATGCAGCGAGACCTCGACGCCACCGCCAGCCAGCTCCAATGGATCGTGGATGCGTACGCGCTGGTCTTCGCCGCCCTGCTGCTCCCGGCCGGGGCCCTGGGCGACCGCTTCGGCCGCAAGAAGGCGCTGATCTTCGGCCTCGTGGTGTTCGCCAGCGGCTCGGTCGTCTCCGGTCTGGGCACGGATGCCACCCAGGTGATCGCCGGCCGGGTGATCACGGGGATCGGGGCGGCGTTCGTGATGCCGGCCACCCTTTCGCTCCTGACGACGATCTTCCCGCCCGAGGAGCGGCGCAAGGCCATCGCCACGTGGGCCGGCTTCGCCGGGGCCGGCGGGGCACTGGGCCCCATCGTGTCGGGCGCTCTCCTCGAGGGCTACTGGTGGGGGTCCGCCCTCCTCGTCAACGTGCCAATCGTCGCCGCCGTGATCGCCGCCGTCGCGGTGTTCTCACCCACCTCCCGTGACCCCGAGGCGACCCCGCTCGACCCAGTGGGGGCACTGCTGTCGCTGGTCGGTCTGGGAGCGCTCGTCTTCGGCATCATCGAGGGCCCCGAACGGGGCTGGACCCACAGCACCGTGCTCACCGCCTTCGGACTGGCCGCCGTGGGGCTCGTCGCCTTCGTGGCATGGGAGCGGCGGGCCGACCATCCGATGCTGCCGCTCACGCTGTTCGAGGACCGGCGCCTGAGCGTGGGCAGCGGCGTGATCACCGCCGCCTTCTTCGTGATGTTCGGCTTGTTCTTCCTCTTCACCATGTACCTGCAGTTCGTGCGGGACTACTCGCCCCTCAGCGCCGGCCTGGCCACGCTGCCGCTGGCCCTCACCCTCGTGGCCGTCGCCCCTCGCAGCGCCGTGCTCGCCGAGCGGCTCGGCACCGGCCCGGTCATGTCGTCGGGGTTCGCCCTCGTCGCCGCCGGCTTCGCCGTGCTGGCCGTGGTGGGCCCCCGCACGTCGTACTTCGTGCTGGCGGTCGCCTTGGTCCTCCTGGGGGCGGGGATGAGCCTCACCGCCGCTCCCGCCACCGGCAGCATCATGAGCGCCGTTCCTCATGCCAAGGCAGGAGTGGGGTCAGCCATCAACGACACGACGAGGGAGGTCGGCGGCGCCCTGGGCATTGCCGTGCTCGGCAGCATCGCCAACGCCGTCTACCGCTCTGCCGTCGACCTGGGTGGGTTTGCCCTGCCGCCGCCGGTGGCGGACGCCGCCGGTGAGTCGGTGGGTGCGGCCACCGCCCTCTCCGAACAGGTCCCCGGCGGGGCCGAGCTGGCGACCCGCGCGGGCGCCGCCTTCACCGACGCCTTCAACCTGGCCAGCGCCGTCTCGGTGGCCCTGGCCCTCGCCGCCGCGGTGGCGGTGGCCGCGGTGTTCAACCGCCGGACCGAGCGGGCCGCCGCCGGGGAGAGGGTGCCCGCCGACCCGGCCCTGGAGCTGGCGGGCTGACGCCGTGGCCGACCCCATGGCCGATTCCGCTCACCAGGTTCCCCTGCTGCGGCCCGACCCGGATCCCCGCGTCGAGCGCTCACGGCGAGTCATCCTGGCAACCGCTCTCGACCTGCTGGCGGAGGTCGGCTACGGCGGGCTGACGATCGAGGCGCTGGCGGCGCGCGCCGGCGTAGGCAAGAGCACGATCTACCGGCACTGGTCGGGCAAGCTCGATCTGGTCGAGGACGCCATCCGCACGCTCAAGGCGGGCGTGGTCGTACCTACCTCGGGATCGGTGCGCGAGAAGATCACCCAGGTGCTCCAGCAGGTCGCCACCAACATGGCATGGTCGGCCTGCCTGCCGGCCATCATCGACGCCGCCGAGCGCGACCCCGAGGTCCGTACGATCCACTGCCGTCTGGCGGCCGAACGCCGGCAGGCGCTGGTGGGACTGCTGGCCG
>DASZJY010000241.1:0-1778 GCA_035947635.1 Acidimicrobiales bacterium
CCGGGCCACGCGCCGCCCCCGCCTCGGGACCCTCGTCGTGTGCGTCCCCCTGCGGCCGGCGACGGTCCTTGCCAAGGCGATGGCCACCCTCGACGTCCTCTCCGGCGGGCGGCTGGTCGTCGGCTTGGGCGCAGGCTGGTACGAGGACGAGTTCGTTGCGGCCGGCGTCCCCTTCGAAGGGGCCGGTCGCCGCCTCGCCCACCTTGCCGAGGCCTGCGAGGTGCTCCGCGGCATGTTCGGCGGCGGCCCGTTCTCGTTCGCCGGGTCCCACGCCTCGGCGAAGGACGCCCGATGCCTGCCCCGGCCTCGGCAGCGCCCCGCCCCGCCGATCTGGATCGGCGGCCGGGGCGATCGTCTCCTCGACGTCGTCGCCCGCCGGGCAGACGGCTGGAACACCGTGTGGGTGTGGACGCCGGCCGCCTACCGCGAGCGGCTGTCGGTCCTCGAGGCCGCCTGCGAGCGGGCCGGGCGTGACCCCTCCACGGTGACCCGTTCGCTTGGCCTGTACGCCCTCGTCGGGGAGGACTCCCGTGACCTGGCCCGCCGGTTCCGGCGCCTCGCCGACCTCGCCCCTCCCGGAGTGGTGGGGGCAAGGTCGCTCGACGAGTGGCGACAGGGCCGCCTCGTGGGCACCGTCGACGAGGTGGCCGAGCAGCTCGCCGGCTGGCAGGGCCTCGGAGTCGACACCCTCGTCCTGGGAGCAGGGCCCCTTCCGTTCGCCCTGACGGCGCTCGACGACGTGGACATGCTGGCGACAGCCTGTAGCCTGGCGCCACCATGAACCTGGGAGCTCCCGAACTCCTCATCCTGCTGGTGGTCGTGCTCCTGCTCTTCGGGGCGACTCGCCTTCCCAAGCTCGCCCGGTCCATGGGCGAGGCGTCCCGCGAGTTCAAGAAGGGCGTGGCCGAGGGCTCCTCGGGGGAAGAGCCGCAGACGGCGGCCAAGCCCGAGGAGAAGGTCACCATGACCAAGGCCGAGCTCGACGCCATGCTCGCCGAGCGGGAGGCGCAGGCCCGTAAGGACGCGCCACCCGCTACCTAGCCCTCCTGGGAGGCGGACGGGCGGCGGGGCGACAGATCGGTCACCCAGGGAACCCGACCGCCCTTCGCCGTCGTTCTCCGTGACAGGCAGTGGGGTTCCCACGTGGGAGGAGGTGGCCCGCAATCACGGGCGGTTCCTCTACAGCGTGGCCTACCGCCTGACAGGGAACGACGACGACGCACAGGATCTCGTGCAGGAGGTGCTTCTTCGGGTCCGAAGGGGCCTGAGCACGTACCAGCCGGGCAACCTGGAGGGGTGGTTGAGCCGGATCGCCACGAACGCCTTTCTCGACGAGGTGCGCCGGAAGCGCCGCCGGGCCGTGGAGCTGCTCCCTGAAGAGCCCGAGAGGGTCATCCCACCGGCGCCGAGCGCAGACGTGGCCGCAGAAGCGGAGGCGCTGCCCGACGACGTGCACGAGGCCCTGCAACGCCTCACGCCCGACTACCGCGCCGCAGTGGTGCTCTGTGACGTGGTCGGCCTCAGCTACGAGGAGATCAGCGCGACCTTGGGGATACCGATCGGTACCGTGCGCAGCCGGATCCACCGGGGACGCGCCCTGCTACGGGAGGCCCTGACTTGACCGAGCGCGCGCCGGGCGCGGGCGGCCACCTCGGCGACCGCCTCAGCGGCCTCCTCGACGGAGAGCTGGCCGAACCGGAGGCCCAGGCGGCCCGCCGCCACCTCGCCGACTGCCCGACGTGCTCGCAGGAGCTGCAGGCGGTGAGCCAGGCCCGGTC
>DASZJY010000242.1:0-5359 GCA_035947635.1 Acidimicrobiales bacterium
CTGGCGGCGGGGGCTGGTGGCCGGGGACCTCCTCGATCTCCTGCCCAACGCCCTCGTCCAGCTCGCCTGAGGACCCCGGAGGCGCCGTGCCCCGCACCACCCTCGTCCGCCAGGTGATGACCACCGACGTGCTGACGTTCCGGCTCACCGACACGGTCGAGACGGCGGCCAAGGCCCTGTCGGAGCGCCATCTGGGCGGTGCCCCCGTCGTCGACGACGACGGCCGGCTGATAGGCCTCATCGAGGACGACGACCTGATCGTCCAGGAGGCCCGGATCCACTTCCCTACCGTGGTGTCGGTCCTGGGGGCTTACCTCGAGCTGCCGTCGTCGGCCTCCCGCATGGAGACGGAGCTGCGCAAGGCGGTTGGCTCCTCCGTCGGCGACGTCATGGACCCCGAGCCTCCCACCTGCTCGCCCGACGACTCGTTGGAGACGGTCGCCACCATCATGCACGAGCGGGCAGCATCTCGCCTGCCGGTGATCGAGGACGGGCGCCTGGTGGGCATCGTGTCGCGGGGTGACCTGGTTCGAGATATCGCCGGTTCTTTCTCCCAGGCCGACGCGGCCACCGCCTCCCCTCCGCTCGGCGGCGAACTGGGGACCGAGGGCTAGACCCGGTGCGCTGCCGCCCGGCGTGGGCCGAGGTCGACCTGGGCGCCGTCAGGGGGAACACGGCGGCGCTCGCCGCCCTCGCCGCGCCGGCGGCGCTCTGCGCGGTCGTGAAGGCCGGCGCCTACGGGCACGGGGCGGTCCCGGTGGCTCGTGCTGCGCTGGAAGGGGGCGCGTCGTGGCTCGCGGTCGCCCTCGTGGACGAGGCCGCCGAGCTGCGGGAGGCGCGCATCACCGCTCCGGTGCTGCTGCTCTCCGAGCCGTCGCTCGACGCCCTTCCCGACGCGGTGGCGCTCGGGCTCACCCCCACGCTCTACTCCCTTGCCGGCGTGGAGGCGGCGGCCAAGGCGGTGGTCAGGACGGGCCGGACCACCCCGTTGCCCGTGCACGTCAAGGTCGACACGGGGATGCACCGGGTCGGCGCCCAACCGGAGGCGGTGGCGAGCCTGGCCGTGGCCGTGCAGGAGCGCACGGAGTTGCGGCTGGAAGGGCTCTGGACCCACTTCGCGGTCGCCGACGACCCCGACAACCCGTTCACCGCCGAGCAGCACCGGCGCTTCACGACGGCGGTCGACGACCTCGCCGCCCACGGCATCCGCCCGCCGCTCCTGCACACCTGCAACTCCGCCGGCACCATCGCCCACCCGTCGTCCCGCCACGAGCTGGTGCGCTGCGGCATCGCGTTGTACGGCGTGGCGCCCAGCCCCGCCCTCGAAGGCATCGTCGAGCTCCGACCGGCCATGTCGCTGCACGCTCGCGTGGCCCAGGTCAAGCAGGTGGGGGCCGGCGACGGCATCTCCTACGGGCTTCGGTACCGGTTCGAGCGCCGATCGGTGGTGGCCACCGTCCCGCTCGGGTACGCCGACGGCGTCCCATGGCGATTGGCCGCGGTGGGCGGCGAGGTCCTCGTCGGCGGTCGCCGCCGCCCCATCGCCGGGAGCGTGACCATGGACCAGATCACCGTCGACTGCGGCGACGACGGCGCCGTGGCGCCAGGCGACGAGGTGGTGCTGCTCGGGCGGCAGGGCGACGAGTCGATCGACGCCTGGGAGTGGGCCCGGCGCCTCGGGACCATCGCCTACGAGGTGGTCTGCGGGATCGGCCCCCGGGTTCACCGCACGTACGTCGGGGGCTGAACCCGGGCGGGCTCACAGGCCGGGAAATCGCCGGTCGCGGCAGTAGCATCCCTTCATGCCGTCGCTGGCAGAAGTCGAGCGGGAGGCCTCGACCTGCACGAAGTGTCCCCTCTCGCAGGGGCGCACCAACGTCGTCTTCGGAGTCGGTGATCCGACCTCCGACCTCATGCTCGTCGGCGAGGGCCCGGGTGCCCAGGAGGACCTTCAAGGCGAGCCCTTCGTGGGCCGCTCGGGCAAGCTTTTGGACCAGCTCGTCGAGGAGGAGCTCGGCGTCACCCGCAGGGACTTCTACATCGCGAACGTCTTGAAATGCCGTCCTCCCGGCAATCGTGACCCGCTGCCCGAGGAGATCGCCTCGTGCCGGCCCTACCTGGAGGCGCAGCTCGACATCGTCGACCCCAAGGTGGTCGTCACCCTCGGCAACTTCGCCACCAAGCTCCTGCTGAGGACGAACGAGGGGATCAACCGGGTGCGGGGACGGGCCTACCCCTTCCGGCGCGGGTACCTGGTGCCCACCTACCACCCCGCCGCCGTCCTGCGGTCGGGCGGCGAGTCGGTCGCCCGTATGCGCGCCGACCTCGTGCGGGCGAAGCAGCTCCTTGCCGCAGCTCCGCCTGAACGGGAGAGCCAGGCAACGCAGCCGCAACCTGCGGCGCTGTGGGAGACGACGTGATCACCCTGGTCACCAAGTCGGTCGACGACACCAAGGCCCTCGGGGCCGAGGTGGCCGCCCTGTGCCGGCCACGCGACGTCATCGTGCTGGCCGGCGACCTGGGCACAGGCAAGACGGCCTTTACCCAGGGCTTGGCCCGGGGGCTGGGCGTGGAGGAGCCCGTCACCAGCCCCGCCTTCGTCCTCGTGCGGACCTACGCCGGGCGGCTGCCCCTGACCCACATCGACGTCTACCGCCTCGACCACATCCAGGAGCTCGTCGACCTCGGGATCGCCGAGCTGGTCGACGAGGGGGGCGTCACGGTGGTCGAGTGGGGCGACGTCGTCCTCCCGGCACTTCCCGCCGAGTTCCTCGAGGTCCGCCTCGAGCACGGTGAGGCGCTCGACGACCGACGGGTCCGCATCCGGGCACTGGGCTCGTCGTGGTCCGCCCGGATCGCCGCCCTCGCCGGCGCCGCCGACCGGTGGACTGCCGCGGGGTGACCGGCCGGTGCTGATCCTCGGGATCGAGACGGCCACCCTGCAAGTCGGCTGCGCCCTGGCCGGCCACGAGGGGGTGCGGGCGAGCTTCCACGTCGCCCACGGGCGCCGGCACGTTGAGACGCTGGTGCCCGCCGTCGAGTTCCTCTGCCGCCAGGCCCAGGTCGAGATCGACGAGATCGGGGCGGTGGCCGTCGACATCGGGCCCGGGCTCTTCACCGGCCTGCGGGTGGGCGTGGCCGCGGCCAAGGCGCTGGCCCAGGCCCGGCGCGTGCCTGCGGTGGGGGTCTCGAGCCTCGATCTGCTGGCGTTTCCCGTCCGCCACACAAACCGCCTCATCGTGTGCGCCATCGACGCCCGGCGCAGCGAGATCTACTACGCCTTCTACCGTCACGTCCCCGGCGGCGTGCAACGTCTCTCGCCCTACCGGGTGGGCTCTCCCGAGGAGCTCGTGTCCGAGCTGGTGGCACGGGGCGAGGACTGCTTGTTCGTCGGCGACGGCGCCCTCCGGTACCCTCAGATCCTCGCCGACACCCAGGGCGCCGAGTACGGCGGGCCGTCGACCGCCCACCCCTCGGCGACTGCCCTGGTCGAGCTGGCTCACCCGCTGGCGCTGCGGGAGGAGTTCGTGCAGCCGTGGGAGCTGCAACCGCTGTACCTGCGCAAGTCCGACGCCGAGATCAACTGGGAACGGCGCACGCCGGACTGGGCGGCGGCCGGGTGACAGCGGCTCTCTGATGGCCATCCGCCGCTTTGACGAGCCCGATGGCGAGCTGGTGGTGCACCTGGTGCCTATGCGCCGTCGCCACCTGCGCTCGGTGCTGCGGATCGAGTCGCAGGTCTACCCCCGTCCGTGGTCCCTCAGCCTGTTCATGAGCGAGCTGGCCCTGCGCACCAGCCGGGCGTATTGGGTGGCGAGGATCGACGGGGCGGTAGTCGGCTACTGCGGGCTGATGGTGACCGCCGACGACGGGCACGTCACCACCCTCGCCGTCGTCCCGGCGTGGCAGCGGCGCAAGGTTGGTTCGCGCCTGCTCCTCACCCTCGTACGGGAGGCGATCGCCCGGGGCGCGACCAGCCTCACCCTCGAGGTCCGGATCGGCAACCGGAGCGCCCAGGAGCTCTACCGCCACTTCGGGTTCCGGCCCGCTGGGATCCGGAAGAACTACTACGTGGAGACCAACGAGGACGCGCTGGTCATGTGGGCAGACGAGGTGGACACGCCCGAGTACGCCGAGCGACTGGCAGGCATCGAGGCCGGCATCCCGGGCGTCACCCTGCTCGACGACGCCAGAGCATGGTGAGCGCGGTGGTGCCGCCCGTCGGCGACCCCCAACGCATCCTGGGGATCGAGACCTCGTGTGACGAGACGGCGGCTGCTGTCGTGGCCGGAGGCGCCTCGGTGCTCTCGTCGGTGATCTCCAGTCAGGTCGACCTCCACGCCCGCTTCGGCGGCGTCGTGCCCGAGATCGCCAGCCGGGCCCACGTCGAGCTGCTCACTCCCGCGGTCGCCCAGGCCCTCGTCGAGGCGGGCCTCGAGGGCGAGGACATCAACGCCGTCGCCGCCACGGTGGGGCCCGGCCTGGCCAGCGCCTTGTTGGTCGGCGTGAGCGTGGCCAAGAGCCTGAGCCTCGTGTGGAAAGTGCCCTTCGTCGGCGTGAACCACATGGAGGGCCACCTCTACGCCTGCTTCCTCCACGAGCCCGACCTCGAGCTGCCCCTCGTGGCTCTGCTCGTCTCCGGGGGCCACACGCTGCTCGTGCACATGGAGGACCACGGCCGCTACCAGGTGCTCGGGACCACCATCGACGACGCCGTGGGGGAGGCTTTCGACAAGGTGGCCCGCTTCCTGGGCCTCGGCTATCCGGGCGGCCCAGCCATCGACCGGTTGGCCACCACCGGCAACCCCGACGCGGTCGAGTTCCCCCGCGCCATGGAGCGCGAGGGCTACGACTTCTCCTTCAGTGGGCTCAAGACGGCGGTCACCCGGTACGCCCAGGCCAACCCCGACGTGCCGGTGGCCGACCTCGCTGCGTCGTTTCAGCAGGCCGCCGTCGAGGTGCTGGTGACCAAGGCGCGCCGGGCCGTCGCCGAGACCGGGGCCCGCTCGCTGTGCCTCGGCGGCGGCGTAGGCGCCAACACCCTCCTCCGCCTACGGGTGGCAGAGGTGTGCGAGGAGGACGGCGTGGCCGCGGTGATCCCGCCCCCCTCGCTCTGCACGGACAATGCCGCCATGGTGGCCGCGGCCGCCTGGTGGCGCCTGCGGGCCGACGGCCCCACGCCCCTCGGCGCGGGCGTCGAGCCGAACCTCCGGCTCTGACTCTGTGGCTTCGCCGCCCCGGGCGGGGCCCCATCCCCGCCTTCCGGCCGTGAAGCGACGCTCGACTCTGCGGCTTCCCCGCCCTGGGCGGGGCCCCATCCCCGCCCTCCTCCGAAGCGGCGGGGCCCTACCCCGCCGCC
>DASZJY010000243.1:0-5019 GCA_035947635.1 Acidimicrobiales bacterium
TGCCCCCCGGGCGCACGCCGGTGGAGACCCGCTGGCTGCGAGGCCCGCTCGAGGAGTCGGAGGCGTACCGGCGGGTGACGGAGGAGGCGGCCGCCGGGCGTCAGGCCTACGTGGTGTGCCCCCTGGTCGAGGACTCGGAGAAGATCCAGGCCCGCTCGGCCACTGAGGAGCACGCCCGGTTGGCCGCCGAGGTGTGGCCGCAGCTGCGCCTCGGGCTGCTCCACGGCCAGATGCCCGCCAGGGAGAAGGAGGCGGCGATGGCCGCGTTCCGGGCCGGCCAGTGCGACGTCCTCGTGGCCACGACCGTCATCGAGGTGGGGGTCGACGTCCCCAATGCCACCGTCATGCTCATCGAGGACGCCGACCGCTTCGGCATGGCTCAGCTCCACCAGCTGCGCGGGCGGGTCGGTCGGGGCTCGGACCGCTCATGGTGCTACCTGTTGGGCGAGGCGACGACCCCTGAGTCGGAGCAGCGGTTGGCGGCCATGGAGCGCACGACCGACGGGTTCGAGCTGGCCGAGGTCGACCTCGAGATCAGGGGCGAGGGGACCGTGCTGGGCACGCGCCAGAAGGGGCGCAGCGACCTCAAGCTGGCGTCTCTCCGCCGCGACCGGGAGTGGGTGGTCCGGGCCCGCGAGGTCGCCTTCGCCATCGTCGACGCCGACCCCGCCCTCAACGACCACCAGCTCCTGCGGGAAGAGATCCGGTTCCTCGTCGACGCAGAGGAAGCGGAGTTCCTCTTCAAGAGCTGACGGCGTCAGCGGCCCGGGAACCAGCGCGTGGGGCTGCCGGTGAAGTCCTCTTCGTCCAGCCCGAACACCCGGGCGGGGGCGACGCGGTAGAGGGCGTTGTCGAGCACGAAGTCGACCGTGACGTCCTCGTCGTACTTGGCGCTCACCTGCTCGGCGAAGAGCTCGGCATCGGGGCGAGCGGTACGCCGCTCCGCCCTCCCCTCGACGATCACCGGCCGGACGGGGTCGTCGGTCGTGACCACGCACCGGGGGTCGGCGCCGAGGTTGCGGGCCTTCCTCGAACCCGGGCTGCAGCTGAACCAGGCGGCGCCGGCCTGCCACATCCCCCAGACCGGCGTGACGTGCGGGCGCCCGTCCGGCCAGGCGGTGGCCACCCAGTAGTACCGCGACCGGGCCAGACGCTCGTCCGCCCAGGACCAGGGAAGAAGACCGCTCCCCTCGTCCGGGCCGACGACGCCGTACCCGGGCATGAACGGACGGCTGGCGCGTGGCTCCACGTGGCTCGCTGCCGTGCTCAGCTGTCGTCGCCGTCACCGGTGCGACCGTGCTTCCAGTACCCGCGCACGGTCGCCTCGGCCCGCGACAGGCCGCGCTCGTCGAAGAGATGGCGCCGGACGCGCTGGACGGCCGCCGCCTCGCCGGCGACCCACACCCGGGCGCCGGCCGGGACGTCGGCACCGCGCACGGCGTCGACGAGGGCGTCGCCGGGACGGCCTTCCGGAGGCAGGTCGAGCCACCGGACGGTCGCCTCCGGGTGCGCGGGCAGCGCCACCCGGGCGTCGGGGCCGGCCACCTCGATGCGGACGTCCACCGGCGTGGCCGGGGGCAGGACCTCGAGCAGCTGTCCGATGGCCGGGATCGCCGTCTCGTCGCCGCCCAGGAGGAAGGCGGGGGCGTCGCGGTCGACGTCGTAGCCGCGCGCCGGGCCCGAAACTGCCGCCCGGTCACCGGGCGCCACCCGCTCGGCCCAGCCGGACGCCACTCCGGGGCCGTGGAGCACGATGTCCACGTCGAGCTCGAGCGCCTCGAGGTCGAGGCGGCGCGGGGTGAACGTGCGGATCGGCGCCCGGGTCCCGTCGGGGAGCAGAAAGACGTTGCCGTCCCAGCGCGGCATGACCAGCCGGCTCTCGCCCGGCGGGGGCAGGAGCAGGCGCACGCTCGCCGCCGGCTGCTCGACGACGAGGCCCTCGAGCTCGGGGCCGGCCAGGGTCACCCTCGCCATGCGCGGGCTCAGGGACTCGACCCGCCGCACGGTCAGGAGGCGGAAAGGCGGCGGCTCCCGACGGACGCGGACGGCGCCCGGGCTCGTCACTGGTCGAGCCGGAGCTGGCGGTGCTTGCCCGACGGCCGTTCGCCGTGCCGGCGGTTCCACTCCTCGATGGCCGCTCTCGCCCAGATGCGCCCGACGGCCAGGGTGGCGACCGGCGGCGGGAAGTCGTCGTAGGTGTCGATCAGCTGGTACACGCGCTGGCGCGAGACCCCGAGGATGCGCGCGATCTCCGGAACCCCCACCACGTCCACGGTCCGCGATCTTAGCTCTTGACAGAGCGACAAGTCGAGTCGTACTCTCCTCTTGACAGTACGACAAGCCCCTGCGGGGGCGGGGAGTGAGGGAGAGATGAGCTCGAACAGCAGGACCTCGACACATCGGCGGCGGAGGTGGCTCGGGGCCTGCGTCGGGTTGGCCGCCGTCGTCGTGCTGGCAGTCTCCGGCTGCTCCGGTGGGAGCGGCCAGCAGCCGGCCGCGGTGGACCAGCCCACGACGACCCCCACGACCACGGAGGCACCGGCGGCGACGACCACCATGGCGCCGGGGTCGTCGGGAGGGACCTCCGGCTCGGGCACGGGCCAGCGGCCTCCGACGACCGCCGGTGGCCGAGGGTTCCAGGCGGCCGAGCAGCTGCCCTTCGTCGCCGACACCCGGCCCGACACCTCGACGGTGCGAGAGGGCTACCCGGTGCTCGTGTCCGTCGCCCAGGGAGAGCACCCCGGCTACCGCCGGTACGTCTTCACCTTCCGCCACGCCGACCCCGAGGGCCACCAGCCGTGGCGCACGTTCGCCCGCCCGATCTGGGACGCGCGGTACGTCCCGTCGAGCGAGGCGGTGATGGACGGCTCCGGCGACCCGGTGGCCAACTCTGGCGCCGCCGCCCACCTTCGCATCGTGTTCCACGCCGACATGCACTACGCCGACGGTCGGAGCTCCCTCGAGCGTTCGATCAACGACTTCCCGTACGACCTCGTCTTCGCCGGGGACTTCGAGAACCGCGTCACCTGGATCTACGGTGCCGCCAGGGAACGCCCCTTCCGGGTCGAGTACGTGGGCGACGGGCGCGTCGCCGTCGACATCGTGCGCTGAGCCGAGGCGAAGAGCCCAGCGGGCTACCGTGCCGCGATGAGAGTCGTCGCCGGCCTGGCCGGGGGCCGCCGCCTCCAGGCGCCGGCCGGTCGGCGGCTGCGGCCCACGAGCGAGAGGGTGCGCGAGGCGGTATTCTCCTCCCTTCACAGCCTCGGCGCGGTGCAGGGGGCGCGGGTGCTCGACCTGTTCGCCGGTACGGGCGCCCTCGGCATCGAGGCCCTCTCGCGGGGTGCGGCGGCGGTGACGTTCGTCGAGGCCGACCCCGCGGCGGCGGCGGCCATCCGGGCCAACCTGGAGACGACCGGCCTGGAGGGCGGCACGGTCGTCCAGGCCGACGTGGGCCGCTTCCTCGACGACCCGGGGCCACCGGTCGACCTGGCGTTCGCCGACCCGCCCTACGCCTTCGCCGCCTGGCCGTCGGTGCTCGAGCGCCTGCCCGCCGATCTGGCGGTGCTGGAGTCGCGGCGCCCGGTCGAGGTGGGCGAGGGCTGGGTGGTGCTGAGAACCGCACGGTACGGCGACACCCACGTCACGACCGTACGGAAGATCCCGCGGCGCGACGATCCCACCACGGAGGGTGGCCGGCCTCCGGTTTGACGGCTGCCAGGTGGGGTAGCCCCTCCTCAACCCGAGTCGAGGGGGCCCCAATGGAACACCCTGAAGTCGAACGAGAAGGACTGACCGCCGAGGAGCTCGAGGCCCAGGACGCGGCGGCCCTCCCCGAACGGGAGGCCCTGTCCACGATCAAGGGCAGCGGGCTCGGCTCGGCCATCGACAACTTCGCAATGCCGATCAACGAGGCGATCGCGATCAACAACGAGTCGGTGTCGTCCATTGCAATTGCCGATGCCGACCAGATCGTCATCCTGAACCAGACCGACACCGACGGAGGAGCGTGACCGTGACCACCTCGAACCCTGGATTGACCCCTGAGGAGATGGACGGCCAGCAGGCGGCGGCCCTTCCCGACCGTGAGGCCATGTCGCTGCTCGACCTCAACGCCGACCTCGACCTGGCCCTCGACGTCGCCGCCCCGGTCGACGCGGCCGTGGCCGCCAACGCCAACATCGCCGCGCCGATCGACGCGGCGGTGTCGGCGAACGTCGTCTCCTTCAACTCCGACGCCCTGGCCCAGGCCCCGCAGGACTCGGTCATCATCCAGGACCTGGACGGCGAGGCGACCGCCACCGCCATCCAGGACGCCACCATCGACCAGTCCGACCCTGCGGCTGGCGCCTGATCCCCTTCGTCGTTCGTCCGAGGAGGCATACCCGTGGACAAAGAGCTCACGCCCCAGGAGCTGGAGGCCGAGAACGCCGCCCAGCTCCCCGACCGGGAGGCGATGTCGCTGCTGAGCGACCCCTCGTCCCTCTTGGGTGACTCATCGCTGTTGAACCTCGACGTCGACCTGGCCCTCGACGCCGACGTCGCCGCGCCCATCGACGCGGCGGTGGCGGCCAACGCCAACGTCGCCGTCCCCATCGATGCCGCCGTCGCCGCCAACGTGGCGTCGGTCGACTCCGACGCCATGGCAGTCGCCGACCAGGACTCGGTCATCGTCCAGCACCTCGACGGCGTGGCCACCGCCACCGCCGAACAGGACGCCCAAGTCACGCAATAAGACCCTGGCGTGAAAAGGGCCCAGGACACCAACCCCACGGGGTTGGCCGAGCCCGAGTGGGCCGAATCCCTGGGCGACGCCGTTCAGGACCGCGGGGGGCCGGCGCGCTCGGGTGCGGCCGGCCCGTCGTGGGTCCCGCAGCGGGCCGACGGGGTCACCCTCATCGGCGAGTTCGAGCAATCGGGGTTCGAGCATCCGCCCTCGCTCGTGCGCCGCAAGGACGGCCAGGTCGTGCAGCTCACCGAGCTGCTCTACATCACCCTCGAGGCCGTCGACGGCCGCCGCGA
>DASZJY010000244.1:0-2107 GCA_035947635.1 Acidimicrobiales bacterium
GGAGAGCCATTTCCCCGATCAGTTCGGCCAAGTGGACCCCGCGGGACCGCTGGGCCAGGCGGGGACCGGGCCAGGCGCGGACCGGGTCGGCGGGGACCGGTCAGGTGGCCGGGGGTGGGCCACCCGGGGCGTACCAACCGCCGGTCGAGGCGAGCGTGCGCTCGGGCTCGGGCGCCGGCTGGGGGGCGGGCGAGGGAGGGGTCCACGGTCCCGGCGACGACGGCGGCCCGGGACGGTCGCCCGAGCCCGGCCTCACCCGGGTGGCGGTGAAGGCGATCAATCCCACCCACAAGCCGATGAGCACGGCCAAGCCCGAGTAGGCCAGCAACGACGGCCAGGCGGGGCCCGGGTGCTGCTCCCGCAACAGGAGCTTGGTGTTGCGCACGAAGGTGATGTCCCGGCGGTCGAGGGCCGGTTCCTCGGGCGCCCCGATCTCCGGGTCGGCGGGGAGGTACACGGGGGCGGCCATCACCTGGTCGCCGCGGAGGAGGCTGACCAGCGATTTCCAGCTGCCTGTCACCGGCACCGCCTGCTCGGTGCGGTACCGGCCGGGCTCGATCTCCTCCAGGGCGGTGTGCTCGGTGCCCCCGCCCTGCCAGGACGTGATCTCGAAGGCGATCGCCCCCTCGGCCGCGTCCGGCGGCACGAGGGTGACCTCGACGAAGGCCCGGTCGCCTTGGCGCTCGAGGGCGACGACGCCGCTGACGTCGCCGACCCGCCGGGGGAGCGGGTAGGCGAGCACGCCCAAGAGGACCACGCCGGCGAGGGCGAGGGCGCCGACGGGCACGCCCACGGACCGCTCGTGGCCCCGGGGAGCGTCGACGCCGCCCCCAGCTCCGATGAACGCCCGCCCCACGCCGGCGCCCAGGACGCCGCCGGCCACACCGGCGGGCAGGCTCAGCAGGGCCGCCTTGAGGGCGAGCGAGCTCACCGGCACGCCCCACCCCGAGAGGATCACCCATGCCATCTCTCCGGCCAGTCCCACGGAGCCGGCCAGGGCACCGGCGACCAGACCGAACCGCAGCCGGTCGCGGGTGCCGATCCAGACGGCGGCGCCCTCGACCACCAGTGCGATGGGGAGGTAGAGGGCGAAGCGGGGGTACGTGTGGCCGAGGGCGCCCCCGACCATGAGCCCGAGGAGCACCCGCAGCACCAGGTATGCCACCACCGCCTTGACCGCCCCCCACCGCCCGAGGGCCAGGCGGGCCACGACGAGGGTGAAGGCGCCGGCGGCGGCGATGAGGATGGGCAGGTAGACGGCCTGGAACTGCGGCCCCCCGAACTCGAACTCCCCCTGGAAGATCGTCAGCCCGGTGAGGGTGGCACCGGCGGCCAAGGCGTGGATCCCCCGCCCCAGCATGTTGGGGTTCGACGAGGGGAGGACCTCGGCGACGATCAGCCACAGGGCGATGGTGGCGAGGGCGCCGCCGGCCATGAGCTGCAGGTGGGTCGGGCTCCAGAGGGTGACGTCGACGCCGTAGGCGTCGTGCCACAGGGCGTCGAGCGGGAAGGCGGCGGCTCCGCCGAACCCGAGGGCGGCGAGCAGCACGGCGGGAAGGGGGATCCGCAGGAAGCCCACCCCGAAGCGGGTGGGAGCCCTGTCGACGGACGCGAAGATCACGGTGACGATGGCCGAGTAGAACAAGCCGCCCAGCCCGACGAGGATCATCACGTGGGAAGGGGTGAACAGCTCCCTGTCACGCCCGAAGTCGTAGTGCCAGGCCACGTCCCAGTAGAAGCCCATGACCGCGATGCCGAGCATGAGCAGCCCGCTCAGCACCCCGGCCATGGCCCAGCCCGCGAACCCGGTCGCCCGTTGGAGGCTGTCGGAGATCTGCCCGAAGAAGAAGTCGGCGAACGAGTCCGGCTCGCGGTGGCGACCGGCGGCGAACAGGCCCAGGGAGATGACCGAGTAGATCGCCAGGGGCACCACCAGCCAGAGCCAGGACCTCCAGGTCCATCCGCCCGAGGCGGCAAGAATGGGCGACGTCATCGAGCCTCCCCACTAGCGGTCCCTATGGGAACCTTAACATCGATTAATGTAACCGTCAACAGCGTCAGGTACACCTGCGGCATCGCGGGGAGGGCCCGATGAGCGACGGCGACA
>DASZJY010000245.1:0-3765 GCA_035947635.1 Acidimicrobiales bacterium
GCACTCGGGGGGCAGAGCCCCCCGAGGTCGCTACTTGATGCGGCGGACGTTGGCCGCCTGCAGGCCCTTGGGGCCCTGCTGCACCTCGAACTCCACCTTCTCGCCCTCGTCGAGAGTGCGGTAGCCGGTGGTCTGGATGGCGCTGAAGTGGACGAACACGTCGTCGCCGCCCTGCTGTTGAATGAAGCCGAAGCCCTTGTCGGCGTTGAACCACTTGACGGTGCCGGTTGCCACGGTTCGGTACTCCCCTTGCTCGATCCGTTAAACGAGGGGAGTGCTCAACCCGTCCGGTGATGCCGTACAGACGCCCAATCCCTCGTCGCGGACCGTATCACCCGGGGAGGGAGGCTGGTCAACGGTGGAGCCGGGTGCCCCCCGGGGTGTCCTCGACGACCCATCCCTGGGCTTCCAGCTGGGACCGTATGGCGTCGGCTCTGGCCCAGTCCTTCCGGGCCCGGGCCTCGTCGCGCTCGCGCACCAGAGCGGCGGTCGCCTCGTCGACCCGGTCGTCGCCGCCGGCCAGGGGCAGGCCCAGGACGCCGGTGATCTCCCGTACGGCAGCGGCCAGAGGGGCAGCGGCGGTGGCGTCGCCACCGTCCATCAACGCGTTGGCCCGTCGGCGGAGCTCGGCCACGTCGGCCACCACCCCCGGTGTGTCCAGGTCGTCGTCCATCCGGGCCCGGAACCGCTCGAGAGCTTCGGCGTCGGGCGAGGCCGGCGCAACCTCGGCGCTGCGGCGGGCGAAGTCGTCGAGGGTGCCCAGGGCCCGGGTGGCGTCGTCGAGACTCGCCGCCGTGACCTCCAGGGGCTTGCGGTACTGGGACTGCAGGACCAGGAGGCGGTAGGCCCGGGGGTCGGTGCTGGCCAGCAGGTCGGTGAGCGTCGTGAAGTTGCCCAGCGACTTGGACATCTTCTCGCCCGCCACCTCGACGAAGGCGTGGTGCATCCACCGCCGGGCAAAGGGACGACCGAGGGCCACCGCCTGGGCCCGCTCGTTCTCGTGGTGCGGGAAGACGAGGTCGAGACCGCCGGTGTGGAGGTCGAAGTCCTCGCCGAGCAGGTCGAGGGACATGACCACGCACTCGGTGTGCCAGCCCGGACGACCGTCGCCCCAGGGGGATGGCCACGAGGGCTCCCCCGGCTTGGCCAGCTTCCAGAGAGCGAAGTCCTGGGGGGACCGCTTGCCCTCGACCACCTCGACGCGCTCGCCGGGTCGCAGTCTCTCGAGCGACTGGCCGGCGAGCAGCCCGTAGCCGTCGACGGTGTCGGTGGCCAGGTAGACGCCGTCGCCGGCGGTGTAGGCGTGGCCGGTGCCCACCAAGCGGGCGACCAGCGCCACCATCTCGTCGACGTAGTCGGTGGCATGGGGGTCGTGGTGGGGGCGGAGCACCCCGAGGCCGTCGACCGCCTCGTACCACGCCTCCTCGTACTCAGCGGCGACGTCGCCCGGCGAGCGGCCGTCGCGCCATGCCCGCTCGATGATCTTGTCGTCGATGTCGGTGACGTTGGAGACGTGGAGCACGTCCACACCGGACCACTCGAGGTACCGGCGGAGGACGTCGTAGACGAGCAGCGACCGCCCGTGGCCCACATGAGGGAGGTCGTAGACGGTGGGTCCGCAGACGTAGATCGCCAGACGGCCGGCGTCGCGCGGCTCGACCTCGACCTGGCGTCGCAGCGCCGTGTCGTGGAGGCGGATCACGCGGTTACCGTAACCGTGCCATGACCCCGGCCGTGCCCGAGAAACCGTCGCTCGACGGCCTGGAGCGGCGGTGGATCGAGCGGTGGGAGGCGGAGGGGACCTACCGGTTCGACCGCACCGCCACCCGCGACCAGGTGTATGCCATCGACACGCCGCCGCCGACGGTGTCGGGCTCGCTGCACGTCGGCCACGTGTTCTCCTACACCCACACCGACACCATCGCCCGGTTCCAGCGCATGCACGGGCGGGAGGTCTTTTATCCGATGGGGTGGGACGACAACGGTCTGCCCACCGAACGCCGGGTGCAGAACTACTTCGGCGTCCGTTGCGACCCCTCGCTGCCCTACGACCCCGCCTTCGTGCCGCCCGTGTCGGGCGGGCAGGGGGTGCCGGTCTCCAGGCCCAACTTCGTCGAGCTCTGCCACCGCCTCACCGCCGAAGACGAGAAGGCGTTCGAGGAGCTGTGGCGGTTCCTCGGCCTGTCGGTCGACTGGTCGATGACCTACGCCACCATCGACGAGCGGGCCCAGCGGGCGTCGCAGCGGGCGTTCCTGCGGCTCCTCGCCGCCGGCCTCGCCTACCAGTCCGAGGCCCCCACTCTCTGGGACGTCGACTTCCAGACGGCCGTCGCCCAGGCCGAGCTGGAGGACCGGGAGGAGACGGGGGCGTATCACCGCGTGCGCTTCGCCGGCCCCGACGGGGCGGCCATCGAGATCGACACCACCCGGCCCGAGCTGCTCCCCGCCTGCGTCGCCCTCGTCGCCCATCCCGACGACGCCCGCTACCAGCCGCTGTTCGGCGCGACGGCTACCACCCCTCTCTTCGGGGCACGGGTGCCGATCACGGCCCACCAATTGGCCGAGCCCGAGAAGGGCACCGGCATCGCCATGATCTGCACGTTCGGCGACACCACCGACGTCCTCTGGTGGCGCGAGCTGGGGCTGCCCGTGCGGGCGATCGTCCAGCGCGACGGCCGGTTGCAGGAGGCGCCCCCCGCCGGCTTGGGGTCCCCGGAGGCACCCAAGTACTGGGACGAGCTGCGGGGCAGGACGATCAAGCAGGCCCGCAGGCGGATCGCCGAGCTGCTGGCGGAGTCGGGCGACCTGGTGGGCGACCCCCGGCCGGTCACCCACGCGGTGAAGTTCTTCGAGAAGGGCTCCCGCCCCCTCGAGATCGTGACCAGCCGTCAGTGGTTCATCCGCACCCTCGAGCACACCGACGCCTTCCTGGCGCGGGGCGCCGAGCTGGCGTGGCACCCCCCCTACATGCAGAGTCGCTACGAGTCGTGGGTGCGGGGTCTCAACAGCGACTGGCTCGTGAGCCGCCAGCGGTTCTTCGGCGTGCCCTTCCCGCTGTGGTACCCCGTGGGCGACGACGGCACCGTCGACTATGACCACCCGCTGGTGCCCGCCGAGGACGATCTCCCCCTCGACCCGTCCACCGACGTGCCCGCCGGGTACACGGCCGACCAGCGCGACCGGCCGGGTGGCTTCACCGGCGACGCCGACGTCATGGACACGTGGGCCACCTCGTCGCTCACCCCCCAGATCGCCGGGGGCTGGGAGGACGACGCCGACCTGTTCGGCCGGGTGTTCCCCATGGACCTGCGGCCCCAGGCCCACGAGATCATCCGGACCTGGCTGTTCTCCACCGTCGTCCGGTCGCACTTCGAGCACAAGTGCCTCCCGTGGGCCAACGCCGCCATCTCCGGCTGGGTCCTCGATCCCGAACGGAAGAAGATGTCCAAGTCGAAGGGCAACGTGATCACGCCCCTCGGGCTGCTCGAGCAGTACGGCGCCGACGCCGTGCGCTACTGGGCGGCCAGCGGCCGCCCCGGTGTGGACACCGCCTTCGACGAGGGACAGATGCGGGTGGGCCGCCGCCTGGCCATCAAGCTGCTCAACGCCTCCCGGTTCGTGCTGACCCTGGCGGGCGAGGGTGTCGGCGGGCCTGGGGACTCGCCCGAGCTGATGCCGCTCGACCGGGCCATGCTCGGGCGGCTGGCCGGCCTGGTCGACGAGGCCACCACCGCCTTCTGCGGCTACGACTACGCCCGGGCCCTC
>DASZJY010000246.1:0-5608 GCA_035947635.1 Acidimicrobiales bacterium
CTCGAACTCCTCGGGCGGCCACAGCGCCAGGCAGCCGTCGACCTCGCTGGTGACGTAGGCGCCGCCGAGCTGTTCCCGGAACCGGGCGGGCAGGATCACCCGTCCCTTCGCATCCAGGGAGTGGCTGTGCTCTCCCAGGAACATCCGCTCCACCTCGGTCCTCACCCGGTCGATCCCACCCGCCAGGGGCGGGCACGACGGCTCCCGATCGTGCTCCCGATCGCTCCACTTCGCGCCACCGTATTCCCCTATCCGCCCCGGGTCAAGCCAGTCCCTCCCCTCTGTGCCCCCGGGCCGCCCGGGTCGATGGGAGACTGGGCCGGCGATGACGGCGCCGCCGGGAGCCCTCGAGTTCCTCGGCGGGTTCGAGTCGACCTATCAGCCGGCCCACGACGTCGACGTGACCGAGACGACCGGTCACGCCGCCCGCTGGCGGGACGACCTCGACCTCCTCCGGTCGTGCGGCGTGAGCCGCCTCCGCTACCCGGTGCGTTGGCACCGGATCGAGCGGGAGCCGGGCCGGCTGCACTGGGACGAGACCGATCGGGTCCTCGGCTACCAGCACGACGCCGGCATGCGCCCGGCTGTCGACCTCGTCCATCACACGAGCTACCCCCGCTGGCTGAGGAGCGGCTTCGCCGACCGGCGATTCCCGGGGGCGTACGTGCGCTACGTCGAGGCGTTCGCCCGCCGGTATCCGTGGATCGAGGAGTACACGCTCTTCAACGAGCCGTTCACGACCTTCCTGCTGTGCGGCGACGAGGGCGTCTGGCCGCCCCACCTGCGAGGGCTCAAGGGGTTCCTCACCCTCGCTCGCAACGTCATGCCGGCCGTCGCCGAAGCCAGCCGCGCCCTGCGTGAGCTGCTCCCCGGCGCCCGCCATCTCTACGTCGAGAGCTGCGAGCGGGCGTCGGCGGCGACAGCCGCGGCCGAGGCGTTCACGGCGATGGCCAACGACCGTCGGTTCTTCCTGCTCGACCTCCTCCTCGGTCGCCCGATCGCCCTCGACCGCCCGTTCGTGGCCGAGGTCCTCGCAGTGGGAGGCGAGGCGGTGATGGACATCGAGCCCGGGTTCGTCGACGTCCTGGGACTCGACTACTACGCCCACACCCAATGGCAGTACTTCGACGGGACGGGACGGGGCACCACGTCGTCTGCCGACCCGGCGCCGCTCTCCGGCCTGATCGAGGAGTACTGGCAGCGCTACCGGCTTCCCTGCGTCCTGGGTGAGACGAACATCCGGGGATACCCTTCCGACCGGGCCAGCTGGCTCAAGTACACGCTCGAACAGTGTGAGGTCGCCCGGGCCCGGGGCATCCCCCTCGAGGGCTACTGCTGGTTCCCATTCGTCGACTCGTGCGACTGGGACTCCCGCCTCGTCCGCAGTGCCGGCCACGTCGACCCCGTCGGTGTCTACTGGCTCGACGAGCGGCTCGACCGGCACCCGTCCTCGATGTCGGACTCCTACCGCCGGGCGGCCGGGGGCGCCCGGTCGAGCGCGCTCCCCGCCTACCGGTTCCAGCCGCCCGTCGACGGTTGGCTTCGCGGCTGGATGCCGCAGATGGCCCACTGGGAGTGGGTGGACCCCGTGCAGGAGGCGGTGGTCGGGGCGTGACGGGTGGCGAGCCGTGATGCGGGAAGATGCGTCCGCTATGGACCTGCCGCTGCGCACCCGCGTCGCGGTCGCCGCCGGGAAGCTCGTCTCCGAGGTGTCGCGGCGAGTGGGAACGGGTCAGGGGTCGGCGATCGGTGGCAAGGTCACGCTCGCCCTCGACCCCTCGGCCCTCGCGCTGCTCGCCGGCGGCCGCGACGTGGCCCTGGTGTCGGGCACCAACGGCAAGACCACCACCACCCGGCTGCTGGCCGCCGCTCTCGCCACACGCGGCCCGGTGACGACCAACTCGGCCGGGGCCAACCTGCTCTCGGGGCTGACGGGCGCACTGTCGGCGGGCGCCGGGGGCACCACCGCGGGGGTGGTCGGCGACGGCGTCCCGGCGGCCGCGCTGGAGGTGGACGAGGGACTCCTGGCCAAGGCGGTCAACGCCGTCCACCCCCAGGTGGTGGCGCTGCTGAACCTCAGCCGCGACCAGCTCGACCGCATCGGCGAGGTGCGCCTGCACGCGGAGGCCTGGCGCCGGGCCCTCGATGCCGCCCCCGACGTTGCGGTGGTGGCCAACGCCGACGACCCCCTGGTCGCCTGGGCGGCGTCGGGCGGTCGGCGGGTGACCTGGGTCGCGACCGGCCAGCGCTGGCGCTCCGACGCCGGCGCGTGCCCGGCGTGCGGTGGCCGCATCCGGTGGACGACATCGGAGGTGGAGGGGACGGTGTGGTCGTGTTCCGGCTGCGGGTTCGCCCGCCCCCGGCCCGACGTCGAGATCGAGGGCGAGAACCTGGTGCTGGTGGACGGCCGCCGGGTGCCCGTCCTCCTGCAGCTGCCGGGGCGCTTCAACGTCGCCAACGCGGCGATGGCCGCCGGCGCCGCCGCCGTCCTCGGCGTGGAACCCGACGTCGCCGCCAAGGCGATGGCCGAGGTGGAGACGGTCGCCGGCCGCTACCAGGTCGTCGTCGTCGACGGCGTCAAGGTACGGCTCCTCCTGGCCAAGAACCCGGCCGGCTGGGCGGAGACGCTCGACCTGATCCGCCCCCCTCCCATGCCCGCGGTGGTCGGCATCAACGCCCGCATCGCCGACGGGCGCGACCCGTCGTGGCTCTGGGACGTCCCCTTCGAGCGCCTCCGCGGCCGGCTGGTGATCGCCACCGGCGAGCGCGGGCGCGACCTGGCTGTGCGCCTGCGCTACGCCGAGGTCGAGCATCGCTTCGTGGCCCATTACCGAGAGGCGGTGCGGGCGGCGGGTGCGCCGGACATCGACCTGGCTGCCAACTACACCTCGTTCCAGGACGCCCGCCGCGCCCTCGCCCCCCGGGATGGTTCCCGTGGCTGACCCCGTCTCCATCGCCCTGCTGTTCCCGGAGCTCCTCGGCACCTACGGGGACGGCGGGAACGCCGCCGTGCTGGCCCAGCGCCTGCGTTGGCGAGGCATCCCCGCCGAGGTGGTCCAGGTGGCGACCGGGGAGCCGGTCCCCACCTCCTGCGACGTGTACCTCATGGGCGGCGGGGAGGACGGTCCCCAGGCGCTGGCCGTGCGCGAGCTGGAGGCCAGCGGCGCCCTGCCCCGGGCCATCGACGCCGGCGCCGCCGTCATGGCGGTGTGCGCCGGCTACCAGGTCCTCGGCAAGAGCTTCCTCGGCCCCGACGGCACGCCGCACGCCGGCCTGGGCCTCCTCGACTGCTCGACGGCCCGGGGCAAGGGCCCGCGCCGGGTGGGCGAGCTGGTGGTGGAGGCCGATCCCACGCTCGGCCTCCCTGCCCTCACGGGGTACGAGAACCACGCCGGCGTCACCACCCTCGGCCCGGGCGCCCGGCCCCTCGGGCACGTGCTCGTCGGGCACGGCAACGACGGCGGCGACGGCTCCGAGGGTGTCGTGAACGGGCACGTCCTCGGCACCTATCTGCACGGCCCCGTCCTGGCCCGCAACCCGGCGCTGGCCGACATGGTCCTCTCGTGGGTCGTGGGACCCCTCGACCCGCTGGACGACGCCGAGGTCGACGCCCTCCGTGCCGAGCGCATGGCTGCCGCCCGCGGCACGACCCCCGTAGCGCACTGGGTGAGGAAAGTCGCGGGGATGGCGCGACTTCGCACACCCCGAACGCCGGCGGGGTCAGGCGAAGATGGGGCCCAGGGGCGGGTAGTTGGCGATCAGGGCGGCCCGTAGCTCGGCAAGGGTGGGCGGCGTCTCGCCCGGCGGGCCGACCGTGTAGGCGGTGTCCAGCAGCATCGGCCTGCCCCACGCCACCACCTTCTCCAAGCGGGCGGCGGCGTCGGGCGCCACCGCAGTGATCCAGTCGGCGCGCCCGTAACTGAGGTCGCCACCGATCATCACCAGCTCGACCCACGAGGGGTCGGCCTCCACCACGTTGACCCACGGGTCCTCGTGGCGGCGCTCGAGCACGGCCAGGTCGGCGGGACGGCCGGTGGCGATCGAGCCCAACCGGTCGCCCAGGCCGGCGATGGCGGCGGCGCCCGAGGTGACCATGACCACCAGCTCCAGGGGTTCGACGGCCCGTCCTTGGGAGGCGAGGACGCGGCGGGCCACCTTGAGCTCGGCCAGCAGGCTGGGACTGCCGCTGGGCAGCCAGTCCGCCCCCAGGCCCACCGGCAGTCCGAGCTCGAGAGCGGTGGCGGCGAGCGTGGTCTCCGCGTAGAGCCGCAGGTTGCTCTGCGGGGACCACACGAGCTTGGCGCCGGCGTCGGCCAGCCGGCCCAGCTGGCGCTGGCCGAGGGCGGTGCCGTGCACGACGACGGTCGCCGGTGTCAGGGCGTCGAGCTCCACCAGGCGGTCGAGCTCGGCCTGAGAGCGGGCGTCGTCCCTCCTCCCCTCGGCCAGGTGGATGTAGAACGCGTCGACCTTCCCGGCGCCGATGTCGGCGACGACGCGGGACAACCGCCGGAGGCCCGCCTCGTCGTCGTCGGCCGGGAGATCGATGAGGGCACGGGCCCGGTGACGCCCGAAGATGCGGCGGTCGACGTTCCGCACGAGGGACTCCTCGTCGGTGGCGCCGCTGCCGCTGGCGCCCTGGACGGCGGTCACACCGCCGACCAGCGCCCGGATCTCGGCGTAGCGGTTCTGCGTGCCGGGGGGCAGCGCCTCGAGGAGCCGGTTTTGAGGCGCGCGTACCAGCGCGCGGTAGAGATCGCTCGCGCGCCACTCGTACCGGTTGGCGAACAGCTCCGGGGGCTCCCAGGGAGCGAAGACGTTGAAGTCGGGGTGCCCGTGCAGGTCGATCAACCCGGGCAGAACGACGCCCTCGGTCTCGACGAGGGGCACCGCGCCGGGACGGCGGCGCCCGACCTCGGCGATGGACCCGTCGGGCCCGACGACGACGTACCCGGGATCGAGGGCCTCGTCCGGAGTGAGCACGCACCCGCCCAGGGCGAGGCCGTGGGCGAGGCCGAAGCGCGACCCACGGGGGGCGGCCTCCCGCGTGTGGCCCCGCTCGGGGAACTCGTCGACCGTCCCGGCCGCGTAGACCCGCTCGAAGGCGTCGGTGGGCGCACCCATGGCCCACTGTTGCACGCGGTCAACCTGCCACTCTGGTACGCCCAGCGGTCGATTTCCGACACTTTTCCTGACCCAATGCGCGGCAGAAGAGGAGGGCGCCGGATGGACGTGGTCGTCGTGGGGGCCGGCCTGGCCGGCCTGACCGCGGCCCACCTCCTGCACGCCGCCGGGCTGGCCGTGCTGGTGGTCGAGGCCCGGGCCCGGGTGGGCGGCCGCCTGCTCACCATCGCCCCCGAGGGCGCGGGCGACCGCGGATGGGTCGACCTGGGCGCCACCTGGTACTGGGACGACCAGCCCGAGGTGGGGGCCCTCGCTCAGGAGGTCGGGCTCTCCTCCTTCCCGCAGTTCGTCACGGGACGGGCCCTGGTCGAGGAGATCGACGGATCACCCACCCGAGCGGTCGACGTCCCCCCGGCGGTGCCTGTCGAGCACCGCCTGGTCGGCGGCGCCCGACCTCGGCGATGGACCCGTCGGGCCCGACGACGAC
>DASZJY010000247.1:0-2075 GCA_035947635.1 Acidimicrobiales bacterium
GCCGGCGGGACCACCCGCCCCGGTCCGCACGGGCGCCCGGCTCGCCAACCCGCTGCCCGGGGCCCCGATCACGTCAGGGTTCGGCTATCGCGTGCACCCCATCTACGGGACCTCTCGCATGCACACGGGCGTGGACATGGCCGCCCCGGCGGGAACGGGGATCCGCTCTGCCGGCGACGGCGTGGTGGTCTCAGCCGGTTCCCAGAGCGGGTACGGCAACACCACCGTCATCGATCACGGTGGTGGGCTGGCGACCCTCTACGCTCACCAGAGCTCGATCGGCGTCTCCTCGGGCCAGCGGGTGACCCAGGGCCAGGTGATCGGCAGGGTCGGGTGCACCGGCGCCTGCACCGGCGACCACCTCCACTTCGAGGTGAGGGTCAACGGCTCCCCGGTCAACCCCATGGGCTACATCTAGCGCCGTCGGGGGCTCCGCTTCCGCGACAACCCGCCGCCTAGGTGAACTTCAGGAGGATGAAGACCACGAACCCGATGAGGGCCAGGGCCTCGGTGAAGGCGATCCCGAGGAACATGGTGGTACGGACCTGGCCCGCCGACTCCGGGCTCCGGGCCATGGCCTCGATGGCTCTGCCGACCACGAGCCCGATCCCGATGCCGGGGCCGATGGCGGCCAGTCCATAGCCGATGCCGGCGCCGATGGCGCTCAGGCCCGCTACCGAGATGTTGAGGCCGGGCCCGCCGTAGCCGTAGGCGCCGCCGCCCCCGGGGCCCATCTGGGCGTTGACGAGCCCGACGCTCGCCACCGTGGCGCACGCGAGGAGGAACAGGAAGGCAGCGCGCTGGGCGCGCTGAGAGATGACCAATTGGCGAGCTCCGGTCGGCCGGTTGGCAAGTGACCCTAATCTCCGGTGTCAGATGCCGGCAACGAGCACGGAGGGGCACCCCGCCCGACGCCGCGATCGACGGATCGTGGCCCTGGTTCTCGGTCTGGCGGTGGCCGCCGGCCTGTGGGCGCTGGTCGGCTCCCAGCTGGTCTTCCCCTACCTCTCCGACGACCACGACGAGGGGCTCTACCTGCTCCAGGCCACCGCCCTCGCCGACGGTGACCTCTTCCCGACAGCGCCCGAGCAGGCCGACGCCTTCCGTCCCTGGCTGAGCGTCCTCGACGGGGACCGGTACATCCTCAAGTACACACCGGTCCACGCCGCCATCCTGGCCGCCGGCCTCCGCCTCACCGGCAGCGCCCGGTCGTCGTTGGCCCTCGTCGCCGCCGGAGTGGTCCTCCTCTCGTACGCCCTGGCCAAGGAGGTGCTCGGCAACCGGCACCTGGCCGCTCTGGCTGCCGCCTTCGTCGCTGCCTCGCCCCTGTTCATCATGCAGAGCGCCACCTTCCTGCCCTACTGCTCGATGCTGCTGCTCTTGGAGGGTTTCGCCCTGGCCCTGCTCCGGGGGGCCCGCACGAACGGTCGGCTGCTCGTGGGCCTGAGCGGCCTGGTGTTCGGCCTGGCCCTGTTCGCCCGGCCCTTCGACGCCCTTCTCTGGGGGCTTCCCCTCGGCGCCTACGTCGCCGTGTCCCAGTGGTCCGACCGCCGCAGGTTGCTGCAGACAGCGGGATGGTTCGTCCTGGGGAGCGTCCTTCCTGTGCTCGCCATGCTGGCCTACTACCGGGCGGCCACGGGCAGTCCGTTCCGGACGCCGTTCAACCTCCTCGAGCCCCAAGACACGCTCGGCTTCGGGGCCCGGAGGCTCGTGCCCGGCGCACCGGAGCTGGACTTCACGCTGGCGCACGGGATCTACGGCATCATCCGCTATGTCCTCATCACCCTCGCCTGGGCGTTCGGAGGCCTGGTGCTGGTCGGGTTCTTCCTCGCCGGCCTCTTGCGGCGCCGGGTGGGGGGGCCCCAACCGTGGCTGGCCCTGATCGTGCTCACGTTCGCGTGCGGCTACATGTTCTTCTGGGGGACGTTCGGCACCAGCCTGCGCGGCGGCCTCAGCAGCTTCCTCGGCCCGTTCTATCTCATGCCCGTGCTCGTCCCCCTGACCTTCCTCGCCGCCAGGGGGTTCGGCGCCGTGTGGCGGCACGACCGGTTCCTCGGCACCGCCGTCCTCGTCGC
>DASZJY010000248.1:0-3968 GCA_035947635.1 Acidimicrobiales bacterium
GTCCGCTGTCGGGATACTCCGATGCCATTCGGTCCCTTCCCGGAACGCCCTACCTCAGCCTTTGACGGGGGTGAGCGTGCGGCCCTCCGCGAACCAGGTGGCCACCGCCGCCCCTACGACGATCCCGCCCGGCAGCCGGGAAGGGAGGTGGTCGATGGCGGCCCGAACGACGGGAGGATGGTGCTCGCCGTCCACCAGGACGAGGATGCGCACGCGGGCGACCTCCGTGGACGAGACGCCAAGATTCTACCGCCCATTCCGGTATTGGGTGATGAAAGTCGCGCTATCTCGCGCTCTGAGCGGGCCGGAAGCCGCGGCCCGACGGCTACCGCCGGGTGAGCCGTCCCATGAGGCTGTGGCCGGGGACGGCGGGGCGGTCGGCGGTCGCCTTCTCTCCGTACTCGCCGCCGGGGCCATCGGCGGCCGAGTCGACGAGCAGGTAGGGGACGGGCACCGACGTGTGGGTGCGGAGGGCGAGCGGGGTGGCGTGGTCGGGCAGCAGGAGCAGCCGCCACGGGCCCAGGTCGTCGAGGGCCTCGACGAGGGGCCCGATGATGCGGCGGTCCCAGTTCTCGAGGGCCTCCACCTTGGCACCGAGGTCGCCGGCGTGGCCGGCCTCGTCGCTGGCCTCCACGTGCACGAGGAACAGGTCGGCGCCGTCGCCGAGGGCAGCCAGGGCGGCGTCGCGCTTGCCCTCGTAGTTGGTGTCGTACCAGCCGGTTGCCCCCTCGACCTCGATGGCCGGGATGCCGGTGAGGGCACCGAGGCCCCGAACCAGGTCGACGGCGGTCACGAGGCCAGCCTCCAGGCCATAGGTGGCGGCGAAGGAAGGGATCTGGGGCTGGGGGCCCTGTCCCCAGAGCCACACCTGGGTCGCGGCGATGGGGGCGGCGCCCACGATCGAGCGGGAGGCGTCCATGAGCTCCCGAAGGCGGGGGGCAGCCGGGCCGATCGGCCACACGGCGGGGCGGCTGGTGAGGTCGTGGGGAGGGGTGCACTCGGCGTCGGCCCACGACGCCGGGGCCACGAGGATGTGGCGGTACTGCACGCCAGCATGGAACGACAAGCCGTCGCCCCCGAGCTCGTCGTCGAGGGCGGCGATGACGTCGGCGGCGGCCTCCGAGGACGGGTGGCCGCCGGCGAAGTCCACCATCGTGCCGTCGGCGCCGACGGTGACGAGGTTGCACCGGTAGGCCACCTGGTCGGGCCGCAGGCGCAGGCCCATGGCCGCCGCCTCGATCGGGGCGCGGCCGGTGTGGTAGCGGGCGGGGTCGTAGCCAAGGATCGAGAGGTTGCCGACGTCGCTGCCGGCGGGGAAGCCGTCGGGGATGGTGGCGGCCCGCCCCACCTCACCCCTCGCCGCCAGCGCGGCCAGGTTGGGCATGGACGCGGCCTCGAGTGGCGTGCGGCCGCCGAGCTCGGCGACGGGCTCGTCGGCGGCGCCGTCGGGGACGCAGACCACGTACTTCATCGCTCCATCGCCGCCGAGGTTACGTGCTCGAACCGCCTTCCAGGCCGCCCCCCGCGCGGCCGTGAGCGAACGACGGGAACCGCCGGCGCCCGGAGCACGATCAGCTCGCCCGAGCGGAGCGCAGCGAGCGGGGGCGATCCGTCAGAGCCCCAGCTGGCCCCGGACCGCCTCCTCGTCGGGGTCGATGGGGACGGGCACGGCGATCTCGGCGATGGCCCGGTCGGGGTCCTTCAACCCGTGGCCGGTGAGCGTGCAGACGACCGTCGCCCCTTCCCGCGCCCCGACCTTGAGCAGGCCCGCAACCGACGCCGCCGACGCCGGCTCGCAGAACACCCCTTCGTGGGCGGCGAGGAACCGGTAGGCGACCAGGATCTCGTCGTCGGTCACCGCTTCGACGGCGCCGCCCGACTCCGCCGTGGCCGCGGTGGCCCCGTACCAGGAGGCGGGCTTGCCGATCCGGATCGCGGTGGCGATGGTCTCGGGGTTCTCCACCGGGTGCCCGAGCACGAGCGGCGCGGCCCCGGCCGCCTGGAAGCCGTACATTGCCGGCAGGCGCGTCGTGCGCCCGGCGTCCTGGTACTCCCGGTAGCCCTTCCAGTAGGCGGTGATGTTGCCGGCGTTGCCCACCGGGATGCAGTGGACGTGGGGGGCGTCGCCGAGGGCGTCGACGACCTCGAACGCCGCCGACTTCTGCCCGTCGATGCGGAAGGGGTTGACCGAGTTGACGAGCGTCACCGGGAAGCGTTCGGCCAGCGAGCGCACGATGGCGAAGGCGTGGTCGAAGTTCCCCCTTATCTGCAGCACCCGCGCCCCGTGGATGAGCGCCTGGGCCAGCTTGCCCAGGGCGATGTACCCCTCGGGGATGAGGACGGCGCAGGTGAGCCCGGCTCTGGCCGCATAGGCCGCGGCCGAGGCCGACGTGTTCCCTGTCGACGCGCAGACCACCGCCTCGGCCTTCTCCTCCAGGGCCTTGGAGATGGCGAGGGTCATCCCCCGGTCCTTGAACGAGCCGGTGGGGTTGGCGCCCTCGTACTTCAGCCACACCTGGGCGCCGACACGCTCGGAGAGCTTGGGGGCGGGGAGGAGGGGTGTGGCGCCCTCCTGGAGGGTGACCACCGGCGTGCCGTCATCGACCGGGAGGAACGCCCGGTACTCCTCGATGACCCCCCGCCAGCCCAGGGCGCCCACGCGGCGCTCCTACTCGGGCCCCACGACACGCAGCAGCGTGCCGACCCGGTCGACGACGTCGAGCTGCCGGAAGTCGTGGATGGTCGCCTGCACGGCGCGCTCGGCGGCGGTGTGGGTGACGAGCACCAGGCGCGCCTCGTCGCCCAGCCCAACCTGCTCCATCTTGAGGATGGAGACGCCGTGACGGGCGGTGACGCCCGCCACCTTCTCGAGGACCCCGGGACGGTCGACGACGTCGATGGTGAGGTAGTACTGCGAGCTCAGCTCGTCGATGGGACGGATGCGCGCCTGGGCCAGCCCGGGGGAGGCGGCGGAGGTGCCCTGGCGGAGGTTCACGGCTGCGTCGACAAGGTCGCCGAGCACAGCGGAGGCGGTGGGGCGCCCCCCGGCACCCCGCCCGTAGAACATGAGCTCCCCTGCGGCCGCCCCCTCGACGAACACGGCGTTGTACGACTCCCGCACCGACGCCAGCGGGTGCTCGGCCGGGATCATCGCCGGGTGCACCCTCACCGCGATCTCCCGCGGCGCCGGCACGCCATCGTCGTCGAACGTGCTGTCGCCGACCGCCTCCACGACGGCGAGGAGCTTGACCACGTAGCCGAGGCGCGCCGCCATGGCGATGTCGTCGGCGGTGATCCCCGAGATGCCCTCCCGATAGACGTCGCCCGCCACCACGTGGGCGCCGAACGCGACGCTGGCCATGATGGCGGCCTTTGCCGCCGCGTCCCATCCCTCGATGTCGGCCGACGGGTCGCGCTCGGCGAAACCCAACTGCTGCGCCTCCGCCAGGGCCTCCGAGAAGGACTGCCCTGACTCGGTCATCCGGGTGAGGATGAAGTTGGTCGTGCCGTTGACGATCCCCATCACCCGCACCAGGCGGTCGCCCGCGAGAGACTCCCTCAGGGGGCGGATGAGGGGGATGGCACCCGCCACCGCCGCCTCGTAGAGCAGGTCGACGCCCGACTTGGCCGCCGCCTCCAGCAGCTCGGCGCCGGCGTTGGCGAGCACCTCCTTGTTGGCGGTGACGACGGGCTTGCCCGCCTCGAGGGCGGTGTGGATGAGGCGCCGGGCGGGCTCCATCCCCCCCATGAGCTCGACGACGACCTCAACATCGGGATCGGCCACCAGGCCGTCGGCGTCGTGGGTGAGCACCCCGTCGGCGAACGTGACAGGACGGTCGCGGGCGATGTTGTGCACCGCCACCCGGACGATCCGCAGGCGCACCCCCGAGCGGGCGGTGATCGTGTCCCCGTGCTCCTCGACGAGCTGGCACAGGGCCGATCCCACCGTGCCACAACCAAGCACGCCG
>DASZJY010000249.1:0-2291 GCA_035947635.1 Acidimicrobiales bacterium
GTTCTCGAGGAGGATGCCGAACTCGAGAACAGCTCGGAGGACGACGCAGGAGTGGTCGCCCAGCGGATCCTCGACGCCATCTCCGGGCCCATCGCCGTACACGGCAAGGACGTCGTCCTCACGGGAAGCGTCGGCATCGCCCTCAGCGAGCCTGGTCACAACGCCGAGGCGCTCATGCGCAACGCCGACGTGGCCATGTACTCGGCCAAGAGCGTGGGCAAGGGCCGCTTCCAGATCTTCCGCTCGGAGATGCAGGAGGCGGTGGCCCGTCGCCTCGACCTCGAGGCCGACCTGCGCCGGGCCATCGACCAGGAGGAGCTCGTGCTCCACTACCAGCCGATCGTCGACCTGAGCACCGGGCAGGTGGTGGGGCTCGAGGTCCTCGTGCGCTGGCTCCGACCGCAGCGGGGCCTCGTCTATCCCGGAGACTTCATCTCGGTGGCCGAGAAGAGCGGTCTCATCACGCCCATGGGCCGCTGGATCCTGAACGAGGCGTGCCGGCAGCGCCAGCGGTGGAGGAAGCAGCTTCGCGCCGGCCCGCCCTTCGCCATGTCGGTGAACGTGTCGCCCGTGCAGATGGAGGACCCCTGCTTCGTCGACGACCTGGTCGGCTGCCTGGAGGCGTCCGGCACCGAGGCCCACGCCCTCACTCTCGAGATCACCGAGAGCCTGTTCATGCGCAACTTCCCGTCGGCGGTGGAGAAGCTCCAGCAGGTCCGCGAGCTGGGCGTGAAGGTGGCCATCGACGACTTCGGCACCGGCTGGTCGTCGTTCAGCCGCCTGCGGTCGATGCCCATCGACATCCTGAAGATCGACAAGGCCTTCGTGGACGGCGTCACGCGCGGGCCGGAGGACTCGGCCGTCGCCCAGGCCATCGTCCGCATGGCCTCGTCGTTCGGCCTCCAGACCGTGGCCGAGGGCATCGAGTACCCGGGCCAGGTCGACGTGCTGGCGGCCATGAAGTGCGACATGGGGCAGGGCTACTTCTTCTCCCCGCCCCTGGCCGCCGACGCCCTGGAGGCGTCGACGCGCCGACGGTGGCTCCTGGCGCCGACCTGACCGGCGGGTGATGATCTGCCCATGTCCGTCGTGAGGATCAACGCCATCACCGTCCCCGCCGAACGAGCCGATGAGATGGCGGCTCGCTTCGCCGCCCGCGCCGGGGAGGTGGGCCAGGCCGACGGGTTCGAGGAGTTCCAGCTCCTCCGCCCGGCCGACGGCAGGACGACGTGGCTCGTCTACACCCGGTGGCGGGACGAGGCGGCGTTCAACGCATGGATGGAGTCGCGGGCGTTCGCTCAGGGCCACGCCCACGCCCAGGCGCAGAGTGGTCCCGTTGCCACGCAGAGTGAGCTGTGGGCGTTCGCCGTCGAGCAGCGGGAGACGGCGGGAGGACCCTCCCGCTCCTGACTCGACGAATGTTGGAAATCGCCGAGACCGGCGGCTACTGTGCGGCGGTCCGCTCGGGGCGGGGCGGGAAATGATCGAGTGAGTGTGATCGGAGGACCACACATGACCGACGGGATTACACCCGGGGTGCGACGACGGCGGAGGCCGATTCTGGCTCTCGGCGCAACCGTGGCAATGGTGATGGCCGTCGTGACATCGACGTCCGGGCCTGCGTTCGCGGACGTCGACAGGGTTTCGGGTAGCGCCACGCCTCTGAACATCGGAGGCACCGTGCCCTCCCCGACCGTGGCCGGTGAGGCGGCCGAGCCCACCGATGCTTACGGGCCCATCGGCTCAGGCCTTCTGCAGTCCGGCGTCGACTGTCCGACCCCGGGTCTGGGCGGAGTCGCCCCCGTTCCCCTCGTGATCTCGGTCGGCCTCCTCGAGGCCTGCACCCGCGGCGCCGGCGTGGCCACCAACGAGGAGGTGGCCGGCCACCTCGGGTTCTCCGAGAGCTCGGCCAGCGTCGCCAACGTCGTCCTGGGTACCACCAACCTCGGTGTCGTGAGCAGCGAGTGCCGGGCCGACGGCAACGGCGCCCGGGGCAGCAGCACCATCGTCGGCTCGTCCGGGTTGCCCACCAACCCGCTGCCGAACACGCTGCCCTCGCTGCCCGCCGGGCTGCTCTCGCTCGTCCTCAACGAGCAGATCGTCAACAACACGCCCGGCACGGCCACCATCACGGTCAACGCCGTGCACGCCAACATCCTGGGCATCGACATCATCATCGGCCAGTCGGTTTGCAACGCCTTCGGGCCCGACGTGAACGTGTCGACCACGGCGCCCACGGTCGTCACCACGCAGCCGCCGGTCGTCACCACGCAGCCGCCGGTTGTGACGAC